>NZ_JACUUB010000135.1 GCF_014859525.1 Marinobacter sp. | reverse complement strand
CCCGGGCCGCCGAATCAAGATATGCCTTCATCTGCTTTTCTATCGCCCTGGCCGCCTGGCCCAGTTCGGGCAACCCAAATGTCCCCGCAGAGCCCGCCATCCTGTGCAACAGCTGATAACACTTTTCCAGCTCCGACTTCGGCAGCTGGTGCTGATCAATCAAACGCGCAAATCCTGACAGCGTTTCAATGTCGCCCCGGGCGCGCTCAAAAAACCGTTCCCGCAGCAGCCTCAGACGTTCCTGCAACTGATCAACCGCTATACTGGTCAAAAGGCATTCCTCACTATTTTATCCACAGCATCTGATGCAATATCCTCATATAAGCACTTTTTATTGACGACAGCCATTCGTATAAGGGTCTTTCTTGCGAACTTTAAGCCTCAACACCCGTATTGTCCTGATTGCCAGCTCCAGCATTGTCATCAGCGTAGCTCTGATTCTTTTTATTGCCTACGACAGACTGCTTCGCGATTTTGAGCAGGTACTTAAGGAGCGCCAGGCGCTGCAAGCATCGGCGGTAGCCGGTTTGGTAAACCAAGAGCTGACCATACGCCTGAATGCACTGGATGCCTTTGCCAGCGTGCTGACTGACGGCGACAATCTGTTGCCCCTGCCGCAACTTGAAATGATACTTGGGCGCCAACCCGCGCTGGAAAAGCTGTTCAGCGGCGGACTGGTTATTTTTGATGACCAGAGCGTCGCCCTCGCCGAAAATCGTTTTATCCCCCGGCGGCTGGGCACCTCCTACGCTGATCGCCCACATTTCAAACAGGCAGTACAATCTCGCACGCCAGTTGTCAGCCGGCCCATTATTGGGCGAACAACAAACTTGCCACTGCTGTCGTTTCTCGCTCCGATTGAAAGTGATGACGGCGACTTGCTCGGACTGGCCGGCGGCACCATCAACCTGGCAGAGTCCGGCATTCTTCCCGCAAAGCTCAAGGCCGAAGAGGGCACTATTCTCAATGTGTTGGATACCGGAAACTTTATTCAGGTGGATGCCCTGCAAAGGGACCAGCCAGCACCCGATCTTCCAAACCCCGGCGAAGACCCTCTGATCGACGCGGCCTTATCCGGCGTCCCGTTCGGCGTGGTCACAGATCGTTCCGGGCAACGCTGGATTTACAGCACCCGACCTCTGGATCGACTCGGCTGGTTATTCCTGAGCGCGGCTCCCTACGAGCAAGCAATCCAGCCCGCAAGAGCTTCATTCCGCAGCTTTCTATGGATCAGCTTATTGACCATGTTTCCGCTGCTGCTCATGACTTATGTTGTGTCCATGGCCGCCACACGTCAACTTGGCGACATGTCCCGAAAAATCAAAAAAATGGCGGCAGACACCACATCGACTCAACGTTTGAACGCCAAAGGCCCGTCAGAAACCCGCAATCTGGCCAACGCGTTCAATACATTAATGGAAGAGCGAGAAGCGCTGGACCGGTTGAAAAACCAGTTTGTGTCCAACGTCAGTCATGAGCTGCGCACACCACTGACATCGATCAACGGCTCACTGAAGCTCCTGCAATCCGGCTCCGCCGGCGAGTTACCGCCTAAAGCTTCCGCCATGGTTGAACTGGCGTTGCGTAACGGTATTCAACTTCAGACATTAATTACCGACCTTCTGGACTTCGAAAAGGCGGTCGCCGGCAAGCTCAGCGTCCAGATGCGCAACATCGATCTGGTTGAAGCCATTGAGACCGCCTGTGCGGCCAACCAGCCGATGGCAAAACACTACTCTGTCAACCTTGTCAGCGGGATCGATGACAGCAAGCTCAAAGTGTTTGCAGATCCGGCCCGGCTGCGCCAGGTGCTTGATAACTATATCAGCAACGGCATCAAATACTCTCCCAAAGGTGGCGTTGTGACCGTCAGCGCAAACGCCACAGCCTCCGGCGCTGTACGCATAACGGTTTCAGATCAGGGTGACGGTGTTCCCGAACACTTCCTGCCCCAGTTATTCCAACGCTTTTCCCAGGCAGAAACAGGTTCAAACCGGGCCAAAGCCGGCACCGGGCTGGGGCTGGCCATCTGCAGAGAACTTGCCCACCTGATGTCTGGAGAGGTGGGCTATCATTACTCCAACGGCGCCCATTTCTGGCTGGAGCTTCCTGAAACAGATCATCAAAGCAAGGACCATTATGAAAACGCCTGACCAGCCTGACAATGAAACGTTGCGGCTGTCTGCTCTGGAGGCTGCACAGCTTCTGGATACGCCTCCGGAGGAGCGATTTGATCGCATTACCCGGCTGGCAGCCCGGACCTTTGGGGTGCCGATTTGCCTGGTGTCGCTGATTGACAAGGATCGACAGTGGTTCAAATCCTGCTATGGCCTTGGAGCGAGCGAGACTTCGCGCGATATTTCCTTCTGCGGCCATGCCATTCTCGGCGCTGGTATCTTTGTGGTTGAAAACGCATTGCAGGACGACCGATTTGCAGACAACCCCCTGGTTACCGGTGAGCCCAATATCCGCTTCTATGCCGGCGCTCCACTGGAAGACCGGAATGGTTTTCGCCTTGGCACCTTGTGCCTGATCGACAGCAAGCCGAGAACCTTTTCCAGCGACGATCAACAGACGCTGCGCGACTTTGCTGACCTGGTCGAGCGGGAATTTCGGCATCAGGAGCTTGGAGCTTATTACGCCGAACGAACTCAGGCACTGAATATCCTGAATGACATTTCTCTGGATTCCAGTGGCGGCGTCTCTGAGCGAATCGAGCGCGCGCTGGCGATTGCCTCTCAGTATCTCAAGTTGGAAAGCGCCATTGTCAGCAATATTACCGGCGGCGTTTACACGGTTCTCTGGCACCACGAGCGGCATCCAACGTCTCTGGAAAACGGCATCACATTCCCGCTGGAGCAGACCTACTGCTCACTCCTGGCGGCCCAGGGTAGTGTTCTTGCCATCGACCATATGGCGCGGTCCCGCTACAGCAAGCACGTCTGTTACCGGCAATTCCGGCTCGAGAGTTATCTGGCCGCACCGGTGTGGATTGATGATGAACTGTTCGGCACGGTGAACTTCTCCTCGACCATTCCCCGTCGCCCGGCATTTACGGAAACGGAAAAGACATTCGTCAACCTTCTTGGTCGATGGATTGCCGACATCATTCAGCAGCAAAGGCACACAGAAGTACTCGACAAACTGGTCGATAACGCGCCTGGCATGCTCTATCAATACCGCCGGTGGCCCGACGGCCATAGTGCCTTTCCCTACGCCAGCAAAGGTATTCAATCAATTTATCAGGTGACCGCACAACAAGTAAGCGAGGATGCCTCGCCGGCTTTCAAACTTATTCACCCGGATGACCAGGCGATTGTCGCCGATTCGATCCTGTCATCGGCAGATAATTTAACCCCATGGACACAGAAATATCGTGTTCGCTGGCAAGACGATAGCTGGCACTGGGTAGAAGGCACCGCACGGCCTGAGCAATTGCCCGATGGCAGCGTGCTATGGCACGGATACATCGTAGACATCGATGAGCGCCACAAAATCGAGGAAATGAAGAGCCAGTTTATTTCCACGGTTAGCCACGAGCTTCGCACACCGCTGACCTCAATCGCCGGCTCTCTGGGCCTTATCAACAGTGGCTCTCTGGGCAGCTTGCCCGATAAAGCTCAACAGATGGTGTCTATTGCCCTCAGAAACACCGAGCAACTCAAACATCTGATCAATGACTTGCTTGATATCGAAAAACTGGTATCGGGGCAAATGTCGGTACACCCAGCCAAACAGGCAGTCGCCCCGGTGATCGAAGAATCGGTCCAGCGCCTGGTCCCTTACCTGGAAAGCCAACGAATACAGGTTATCTACCCGCAGGTTAACCCGGACGTAATGGCCTGGTTCGACCCGCAACGACTCAGCCAGGCGCTGAACAATCTGCTCTCGAACGCTGCCAAATTTTCAAGTGAGGGTGCCAGCGTAGAGATCTCTACCAAACTGTTTCCTGAGCACCTCAGAATTTTGGTCACAGACCAGGGCACGGGCATTCCCGAGAGCTTTCGATCTCGGATCTTCCAGAAATTTGCCCAGGCTGATAGTTCAAGTACAAGGGGCAAACAGGGCACCGGGCTTGGGCTGGCGATTACCCGGGAGATCATGACCCAGATGGGAGGCGCTGTTGACTTTGAATCCACGGAGGG
>NZ_JACUUB010000042.1 GCF_014859525.1 Marinobacter sp. | reverse complement strand
AATTGGTAGGACCACCCAGATTCGAACTGGGGACCTCTACCATGTCAAGGTAGCGCTCTAACCAACTGAGCTATGGTCCTATCTCGCAACGGGGACGAAATATACGGATTTCGGCCCCGGTGGTCAACCTCTTTCAGGCAGTTTTTCTCGCTTTCATCAAGCCTTTGATGGCGCGGGTCAGCGCGCTCCAGCGATTGACCAGAAGCGCCATAAAAATCAGGCCGCAACCGGCCAACTGCAGGGCAGACATCGTTTCGCCAAACCAGCCGGCGGCAAAGAGTGCAACCCAGACCGGCTCCAGTACCAAAATCACCACCCCGTGGCTTTGCGCTGACAAGCTCTGAGCGTAGGTCTGGAGCAGAAAGCGACCGGCGGTGCCGATTACGGCGCTGGCCAGAATCCACACAAACAGAATCGGGGGCGGATTATTGAGGGTTGGGGCCCAGGTTTCGCTGATCGCGGATTCGGCCAGGGTCACAACACCCACCGTGAGCAAAGCAAGTGCCGTGAGTGGCAGGGCCGGTACCTTTTGTTTCTCAATAACTTCACCCTGTTTGCTGGTGACTGTACGCTGATTGGCGGCTCGGGTATTGAGGGTGAAGTACAACGCAAATATAAAAGCGGCGGCGACAAAATAGAGCTGTCCCGGATCGGGTTGAAAGCCGTTTTCCAGAGACAGCAAGGCAAGGCCTGCCGCCGCAATAGGAATCGCCAGCCAGGTACTCAGGGGCTGAGCCTCACCAAACACCAGACGAGCGATGATGGGCACGATCACAATCCCCATGCTGGTCAGAAAAGCACCTTCGCCCATGCTGTCGCCATGGAACAGCCCCAGTATCCAGCAGCTCATGGCGATACCAAACACCAGGCCAACGCCGACACTTCTCTTGACCTGATCGCGATTCAGCCGGCACAGCGCGGGCAGGGCGATCAGCGCCAGTATGCCGCCTGCGATCAGAAAGCGGGCCGCCATAAACATCAGCGGAGGCATCATTAACACGGCTTCTTTTGAAAACATCCAGCTGATCGCCGCGAGCAGTGTTACCAGAACGAGAAGAAGATCGGATTTGTGGGCGTCAGACATCGGTGAACCGGCCTCAGTACAGCAAGTGATAACCAAAGGTCGATTAATCTATAGTTTGCGAACTAAAAAAGAAAGCAGCGAAAACCGAGAGGGCTACTAAAGAAAGTATCAGAAAGGGTGGCTCATCCCTGAGCCGGTCGAACAACGGTGATCAGTTGTTGAAGGTTGTGTACAGCAAGTTAGACATGCTGGTCTGGGCGGATCCTGGTACTTCGACATATTGATTGCCAGAACCCCACAGTTGCCACCAGGCTCGCTGATTGTAGGTGCGGCTGGCGAAGTTAACCTGCAGCCCGTTCAGCACGGTGTTGTTGACCACGGGCACCGAAACATTACCTGTTTGGGTGTCTTTAACGGCGCTGTGGTTGGCCCCTTCGCTCATCAGGATCGGGTAGTGGTTGTAGTAGAGGCCAGAGGGACCGCTTTGGCTCGAAACCTGACCAGCAAGGCTGAGGGTGCTTGAGCAGGAATTGATAGCATTGGCTGTGGTAGCGCCGCAGGCAGAGTGTGTAGGCACCACGCCATCATCGGTACCAGCGATGAACGGCGTGGTAACGCCGCCAAAAGAGGAGCCGCCGCCCACAAACCGCAGGCGCGGGATCGTGTTGGGCCCGGCTGACAAATTACGGGCTACGTTGGTTTGCAAATCGTTCACCACGCCCAGGTTGTCCGGTTGCGGATCAATGCCAGTGAAGAGACGGACCGCCTGTTTGACTGGCCAGTTATACCAGCTGTTGTTGTAGGCGACGCTGACCGCCAGATTAGCCAGTTCCGTGCCGCCGCCAGCGCCGGCCAGATCCATCACTGCCAAAATCTTCAGCGGTTGCAGTCCTTCTGATTGCAGCCAACGAGCCTGGTTCTCCAGCAAGTGCCGGGTCACCAGATCGCCGGTCGAGTGGGTAACTACAATACAATAGTTATCACACAAACCTTGTTGGCTGATCTGACGCACCTGCTGATACGCCTGCCGGGCAATGTCGCCCTCGACGCGTCCGTTGCTGGCCCAGTCGATGCGGGCTTCTGCTCGGTTCAGCCAATAGTCCCGCCAGTAGTCTTCACCGGCTTGTTTGACCTCCTGCATGTTAGCGGGGGCCTGGGACAGGTTTTCCATCATGAACCCGTGAACGAGTATAACGTTGTGCCCGGCCAGCTGTGCCTGCGCCGATGTGGCGAACAATCCCCCTGCCAGTGCTAGTGAAAGTGCCGTTTTGTTCAAGCTTCTCTTGTTATTGTTACTCATCGCTTGCTCCGTTGTTCTGGTTTAATCGTTGTCTATCAGAACTTGTCAGCCAGCCGCCGTAACAGCGCCGCCCGTTGCTCTGATTCTGGGTTCACCGCCGGCTCATCACGGAGTCTGTCGAGGTTCGGCGGTGAAAATTCATAGCCCTCATCGGGGCCGAAGGCATAGTGGGTTCGATCGCCGGGGCGGGCGGGCATCTGTCGGATCTGTAAATGCCGCAGTTGCAGTTGGCCTTCGATGTCGCGGTTGGCCAGCACGCTGCCATGAGCGCGCAGCTGGAGGGTGCCCCGGCCTCCGCTGAGGGATTCCTCGGCGCTCAGTTGCGCCAAAGCTCGCTGGCCGTTGTATAGCTGCGCGGTTAAGGCGTAATAGCCGGCGCTTTCGGGGTCAAATTTGACGGGGATGATCAGATCATTGCCCGAAACATAAGGTGATTCAATGCCGTTGAAGTCACCGAGGTCTGGCTCGATAAACAGCGATGACACATGCCGAACCGGGCGGCCATCTACCCGGGCTTCAACAATCAAACGGTATTCGCCAGGGGCGTGATCAGAACTCAGGCTACCCTGGTAATAACCGGTATCTTCTGTGGCATTAAGCTCTGCCGAATCTGCCCGGTCCTGCTCGGGAGTGGATTCGAGAGCTGCCGATAAAGACTCACCGAACACCTGACGACCACTGAGCGAAGCCACCACCAGAATTGGCTCGCCTCGGGTAAACCGGAACTTGTCCAGGGAGACCAAAAAGCGACCGTCTCCTTCCAGTGGCAGTTCAACGGGATGGTAAAGGTTGCCCTGGTAAGCTCGCGCCTGGGCGTCGGAAAGAGGCACAGAGTAGTCCGGGTAATGGATGGTTTGCTGATACTCGTCAGCTACACTTGCGAGCATGAACCCGAGCGCATTGTCAGAAGGGTCTGAGGTTTGTGGCTCGTCGCCCGCCCCTGATGGGTTTTGGCCCCCGGCCATGCGCTCAGGCGGTTGCGGGTCGGACTGGCCCGCAGGCACGAGCCAACCAAACTGGCCGTCATTCTCAGCGGACAAAAACCAGGCGGTGCCTGATATCCCGGCCGCCAGTACTGCAGTTGCCAGCAGTGCCTTATAAGGCATTCTGTATCACCCTGTTATTGTTGTTCGTTAATTCGTGTGCAAAAAGGTAACCATAGTCGGATATTGTCAAAACCGGCAAAAAAATTGTCTGACAATGCACCATTTTTCCTTGAAACTGAGATACCTGTCACATTATGAGGCTCAGCGCTGGCCAGATTTCTGAATGGCTTCAAACCCGAAGCGCAAGCTGACTTCGTCACCGACCATGTTCTGATCCAGACCGTAGGTCATGCCCCACTCGCTGCGTTTGATGACGGCAGAGGCACTGATGCCCAGTGTGTATTTTTCATGCCCGAAGGGGTAGACATCGGCCTTGTTGAGCGTCACGTTGACGTCCACAGGATGAGTTTGTCCAAGCAGGCTCAGGTCGCCGGTGACAACGCCGGTATTGTCGCCGGTTCGTTCAAAACCGGTAACGTCGAAGGTGATGTCTTTATGGCGACGGGCATGCAGGAAGTCACGATTTCTGACATGGTCATCCCGCCTCTTGTGATTGGTGAACACGCTGTTCGCCTTGAACACCAATTGGCCGGATGACAGTTCGCCGGTGTCTTCGTCATAAACGAATTCCCCTTCCACTTCGCGGAAGATACCCATCACCGGCGCATAGCCAACGTGCATCACCTCAAAGCTCATTGAAAAGTGTTCGTCGTCAACTTCAAATACTGTGGGTTCGGCCAGCAGCGCCGGTGAGGCACTGAACATAAGCGCAGCGGCTGTGGTTTTGATGAGATCAGTTTTCATAATGAAGTCTCCTTGCAAAAAGCCAGCGAACATCCAGGTAGAATGACCAGGCCAAAAGCAGTAGCGCAATGGCGAGGGTAAGGCTGACAAAGCCAGTGGGGGTAGGGGGCGTAACGGCCACCAATAAAGTGACCACTTGCCACACGCACACGGTCTTGCGCCGGAAGCTTTCAGGCAAAGGCCGATCAAGCCATGTGAAGTAATAACTGGCTGCCAAAAACAGATACCGCATTAGCCCGAGCAACAGCACCCAGGCGCCAGACTTACCGAGTGCCAGAACAGCAAGGCACAGGCCGAAAATGAACAGTGCGTCCAATTCCATATCAAAACGGGCGCCGAAACCGCTGTGGCTGTTGGTGGCCCGGGCGACCTTGCCATCGACGCCGTCTAGGATCAGCGCCAGCAGGCTGGCTATTGAGAAGAACCACAGCGCAAGGCCGTCAGCGTGCGACAAAAACGGGGCCCAGGCGACCAGGGGAATGACTACAACCGAGCGGAGCAGGGTGGTGCGGTTGGCCCAGCCAAAAGATTGTTTGGCTGGCCAGTGAGCCAGTATAAAACTGCCCTGAATCACGAACACCGATACCGCAGCCAGAAAAAAAACACTCGGCAGGTTGAACAAATAATGCAGAGCCAATAGTGCGCACATCAGCAATGCTGACGACCAGGCAAGCTCCTTGACCGTCGCAGGCATCTGGTTTGAAGCAGGTCGAATCGAATCCATATCCTGTTGCTGCCGTATTGCCTTTCTGTTGCGTGTGTTAAGCACCCGTTGTGTGACTATAGTTTGTGGATTGTATTTTTGCTTACGGAGCCAATCAGCGAATGGACTGTTTATGACCCTATCAGCTAACCGGGCATTTTGGGTGACTGGCCCCGGCCGATGCGAACTCAGGCCTGTAGACATGTGTGACTGGAAGGATGAACCGACCGTTACCGTGCGCTCTGTATATTCCGGTATCAGCCGTGGCACAGAATCACTGATCTATCATAACCGGGTGCCGCCGGGTGAGTATCAACGCATGCGTGCGCCCTGGCAGGAAGGGGATTTTCCTTACCCGGTAAAGTACGGTTATGCCAACGTTGGCGAAGTGACTGATGGCCCCGCCCACCTGCAGGGCCGCCGTGTATTTTGCCTGTATCCCCATCAGCAGCATTACCGCGTGCCCGTGGCGGCGGTAACGGTCCTGCCCGACCAGGTGCCGCCGGAGCGTGCCATTCTCGCGGCCAACATGGAAACAGCCATCAACGGGCTTTGGGATGCTCAGCCTGCGATCGGCGACCGCGTCGCCGTGGTTGGCTTGGGCGTGGTCGGGCTTTTGGTGGGCTGGCTGGTTCGCCAGATCCCCGGCGTTGAATTGCTGGCGGTGGATACCAATCCGGCGCGGCAAGCCGTTGCCCAATCGTTGGGGCTGCCGTTTTCCAGCGAGGCGAGTGCCGAAGGATGTGATTTGGTGATTCATGCCTCTGGCCACAGCCGTGGCCTTGAATCTGCCCTGAAAATGGCAGGACAGGAAGCGCGCATTATTGAGCTCAGCTGGTACGGTGATTCGCCGGTGAGCGTGCCGTTAGGGCACGCCTTTCATCCCAATCGCCTTGAGTTGAAATCAAGTCAGGTGGGGCATATACCCCCGTCACGACAGCCCCGCTGGAATTACCAGCGGCGACTGGCGCTGGCGTTGTCAATGTTGCGTGCGCCAGAGCTTGATCTGCTCATCAGTGGTGAATGCCGGTTTGAACAACTTCCGGCTCTTGCAGACAGCCTGTTTTCACCGGAGGCAGACGCACTTTGCCACCGAATCATTTATTGAAAAGGAAAACCTATGTTCAGCCTGACCGTTCGTGACCATATGATGATTGCCCACAGCTTCAACGGCGAGCTTTTTGGCCCGGCCCAGGGGCTCCATGGAGCCACCTATGTGGTAGACGTGACGTTTGAACGCCAAGTTCTGGATGACAATGATCTGATTGTCGATATCGGCCTGGCATCTGAGGTCCTTAAAGCCGTACTCGGCGAATTCAATATGAAGAATCTGGACGACCTTCCTGAATTCAAAGGTCGCAACACCACCACCGAGTTCATGGCCAAGGCGGTCTTCGATCGCATGGCGGCGGCGATTCGTGATGGCCGTTTGGGTGAGGATGGCAAAGGTATTGTCAGCCTGAAAGTCACCCTGGGCGAGTCGCATCTGGCGTGGGCCAGCTATCATGCAGGCATCTGAACTCTGGTTTGTGGTGCCCGGTAATCCGGAGCAGAACACGGGTGGTTACCGTTACGTCCAGCGTTTGGTACAAGCGCTCAGGGGCAATCGAATTAACGCCAGGATTAAAGGTTTACCGGGGCGCTTCCCGCGGCCAGATTCGGTGGCCGAAAGGTCTATGCAGGATTTTCTCGCGTCGTTGCCAGTGGGAGCCCGGGTTATCCTTGACGGCCTTGCAATGGGGGCCATGCCAGCGGTGCTGGAGCAGCATACTGAACGGCTACAAATGATGGCATTGGTGCACCACCCGTTGGCAGATGAGACCGGGTTAGATGCGGGTGAGCAAGACTGGTTAAAGCGCATGGAAACGCGAGCCCTGGCTCAGGTGGGCCAGGTTTTCACCACCAGTGAGTATACGGCCGCACGGGTCCAGCAAGCCTATGGCGTGGCGGCTTCTCGCATTGTGACTGCAAAACCCGCCGTCGATGATGAGTATGTCTCGATAGTCCGAGCCGAGCCGTCGGCAGGGGAGCGCGAGCAGCCACGGTTGCTGTGCGTTGGCCACCTGTCTGCCCGAAAAGCGCAACACCAGCTCGTTGAGGCGTTGTCGACGCTGAAAGACCTGCCCTGGCAGTGTGTGTTGGTGGGTGCCAAGGACCGTGATCCGGAGTATGCCGAAAAGGTGAGCCGGGCAATTTCTGGCAACGGTCTGGCGGATCGTATTCAGTTGCTGGGTGAGGTGGATGCGCCCCGCATAGCGGCAGCCTATGCGAATGCCGATCTGTTTGTGTTCCCGTCGCTTTACGAAGGTTATGGCATGGTCATCGACGAGGCACTGGCCGCAGGGTTGCCTGTTCTGTCTTCCGATGGCGGTGCTCTGGCCCTTACCACGCAAAAGCTCGGCGCTTGCACTTACCCGGCTGGTGACGTGTCTGAGCTGGCCAGGCGGCTTCGTTCTCTTATTGTTAACCGTGAAGAATTACAGGCTTTGATGGCGAAAGCCTGTCATTCCCGAAACAGCATTCGCGCATGGCCTGATACTGCTCGAGATTTTATGCAAGGTTTGGTACCGCAAAATCAGGAAGACCCGGCTCGGTTTTCCCGGCAATGGCTGGAAACCCGGGAACCCTCAGATCACGCAGCCAGAAACAACGCATTAACCGACAGGTTGGCCCAGTGGCTGATGCGTCGATACAGCGAGGCGTCAGAGGGCGGAGCACCCAAAGCACCTCTGAAATTGATTGATGTTGGCAGTGGTCTTGGGTCCAATCCCGCGTACTTGATTCCGCGCTTGCCGGTACCGCAGCAGTGGATACTGGTGGAGCCAGATCAGAGCCTTTTGCCGGTCGCCTCGGCGCGGGTTGAGGCGTTGGATGCCCCGGTTGAACCACAGAGTGTCGAGTTGACGGTAAGCAATATCGACGAGCTCTTGCCGGCGCATGTGGATCTGATCACCGCCTCTGCGCTGATCGATCTGGTCTCTGAGCCCTGGCTAAAGGCATTCGCCTCCGCTATTGCCCGTCGCCGTTCAGCCTTGCTGGTGGTACTGAGCTACAGCGGCAACTTTGAGTTGATGCCCCCGCACCCTTTGGATGACCAAGTAAAGGCGCTGGTTAACCGGCATCAACACGGCGACAAAGGCAGTGGCAGTGCATTGGGCCCAGAGGCAACCGGTGTGCTTGAACACTACTTGCGTGCAGAAGGCTATCGGGTTGAGGTGGCTGGCAGTCCGTGGCGCTTGGGGGGTAGCGTGGGTGATGCCAGCTTGATCGACATGCTGATGGTTGGCTGGGTACAGGCGGCCTGCGAGCAAGATCCAACATCCGCGCAGGGGATAAGCGGTTGGCTCGAGGATCGGCGAGCCCAACTGGATGGTCGGGAGCTTAGGGTTGTTGTAGATCATCTGGATTTGTTGGCATTGCCCGGAGCAGAGCATCGTTGATGATCCAACAGCGTGCCAGGCCAAAACTATTGCTGCGATGGCTGGCGACGTTGGTCATTCTTGGGCTGGTGTTTGCTTTTATTGACGGCTCTGCGCTGGTGTCTCGATTGGCCTCGGTGCCGTTGCCCTTTGTTATCCTGGCGCTGTGCATTTCGGTTGTGCAGGTGATGCTATCGGCCTGGCGCTGGCGATACACTGCGGCCCGGTTGGGCGTTGGGATTCCCATGAGCTTTGCGGTTCGGGAATACTACCTGGCCAGTTTTTTGAATCAGGTGTTACCGGGTGGCGTGATGGGGGATGTGAATCGTGCCTGGCGGCATAGCAAACTTCATACAGCGAGTACCTCGGAGCGCTCAGAGAATCTGGCTGCGATCCATGCGGTAGCGCTGGAAAGGTTGTCTGGCCAGATCGTGCTTGTGCCTGTGGTGTTGCTGGTGATGGCAGCACTTTGGTTGGGCGGGCAATTTTCCGCTCAGGGTCTGCAAGCCCAGGTTTCACTGAGCCCAATGTATTGGCTGCTTGCCCCCATACTGCTGGGTAGCGTTGGCTGGCTATTGTTTGTCAGCGGCAAGGTCTCTGCCTTGGTGCGCTATGCTCGTCGATTGGGAGGCGATCTTTATCGGGCCTTTGCCGGTTGGCAGGCCGGCATTGTGCAGCTGACCACGTCGCTGGCCGTGCTGGTGACCTATTTGCTGGTGTTTGTTCTGATCACCACCGGCATGGGTTTGGCGACCGATTTCGCAAGCCTGGCCCTGGTTGCGGGGTTATGCCTGGCACTGCTGCTGGCAATGGTTCTGCCTGTTACGGTATCGGGTTGGGGGGTTCGTGAAGGCGCCGCTGCACTGCTTTGGCCCGCGGCCGGGCTGCCGGCAGAGCAGGGCGTCGCCATCAGTGTCGGCTATGGCACCCTGATATTTCTGGGCAGCCTGCCCGGTGCATTAATGCTGCTCCGGAAGTCCTGAGGCCTGTGTCGGTTTATCGAACGCCAGATCAAACAGCATGTCGCTGCCCAGATTGATCAATTGCGCTTGGGGCCGAAGCGCCTCATCCAGTTGGTCAATCTCGGGCAAAGAAAAAGCCGGGCGGCCGCTGCCGATGATCATCGGGGCAACCATTACGTGTAGTCGGTCCAACAAACCGGCCTTCAGGAAAGACGACACGGTTACACCACCGCCTTCAATAAAAATCTTATGCAAGCCGGCATCCTGTAACACTTGCAGAATAAGCTCTGGCTGCACCGGGTTTGGATTGTCGGCATCGCCAAGGCAGGCAATGGTGGTCACCAATCCGTTTTGTTCGGGCTTTCGGTCGGGATCATAGTCGCCGGCAACCAGGTGCAGGGTAGGTGCCTGGCCGTCCGTAAACAGGTGGTGGCTGGAAGGTACGCGGCGTTTGCGGTCGATCACCACCCGCACCGGATTGTTACCGCTGACCCGGCGTACGGTCAGGCGCGGGTTGTCCGTCACCGCTGTTCCCGCACCTACCACCACTGCATCGCTCAGTGCGCGAATCCGGTGCAAATGAGTAATGCCGTCATCGCCGTTGATAAAGCGCGAGCAGCCCGTCACTGTGGCAATTCGACCATCCAGGCTCTGGCCAAGTTGACCGATAACATTGCTGCCGGATGCGTTCCGGACCGGTTGGCACAGGGGCAGGAAAAGCAAAAGCATATCCCTGGCCTCATCGGTGGCCGGGTTCATCAGTTCCCAACTCTTACCGTTGAGCCGGAGTGACGGTTGATCGCTGCCAGGTACCGTTAGGGTCACATTGCTGCGATTGATCGCGCTGAGGATAAGCTTCCAGGCGTTGTCTGCGTCCAGGGTGGCCATAGCATTCCTGCTCGTGGATTTTACACTTTTAGTATAGGCAGATTGTGTGCAAAGCTATATGTACGATACATTCCCGAATTGATTCACTTTTCCAGCTGACTTTTTAGGGACACGGTTATGGAAGAGGAAGAGTTTGATTCCAGTCAGTTGGAACTGCCAGGGCTCGCGTTCACTAGCAGCGAAGACCTGACGGTGGCCCTGAACCAGCTTGAGCAGGAAATTAACCGGATTCAGTTGTCGGATGAAGAACGCGAGTTATTGCGCCGTTTCCGCAAAGCCTCGGAAGATAGCCGGCGCATGGTGTTGCAGCTTCTGGGTTGTTAACAGCGGGGCCGGGCAGCCCCGCCGACGCATTATTTGCCTTTTTTGTAGATATTCTCGTAAACGTAGTTAGTGGCCTCTACAAAACCATCGATGCTACCGCAATCAAAACGCTGACCTTTGAACTGGTAAGCCAGTACACAGCCGTTCTTGGCTTGCTCCAGCAGCGCATCTGTAATCTGTACCTCACCGTTTTTGCCGGGAGGTGTGCGTTCGATGATGTCGAAAATGTCGGGCGTCAGGATGTAGCGACCGATGATGGCCAGGTTGCTGGGCGC
Organism: Marinobacter sp.; assembly: GCF_014859525.1. Lineage (GTDB taxonomy): Bacteria > Pseudomonadota > Gammaproteobacteria > Pseudomonadales > Oleiphilaceae > Marinobacter. The sequence continues at coordinate 13,613 of NZ_JACUUB010000042.1, read as the reverse complement.
ATCTTCCGGCGCCGGCTTCTCGACCATATCGGTTATCCGGTACAGCCCGTCTTTCATGGATTCGCCGGCAATCACCCCGTATTTATGGGTCTCATCCTGAGGCACCTCTTCAATCGCGACAATGGAGCAGCGGAACTGCTTATAAAGCTTGACCATCTGCGCAAGCACACCGTCTTCACCGTCTGGCCCCACACAAAAGTCATCGGCCAACACCACCGCAAAGGGATTGTCGCCAACCAGGTTGCGGCCGGTCAGGATGGCGTGGCCCAGGCCCTTCATTTCATTTTGACGAGTAAACGCAAAGCTGTTGTGATCAATCAGATCGCGAATGGAGTTCAGCAACCCTTCTTTGCCTGATCCTGCAATCTGGTGCTCCAACTCATAGCTGATGTCGAAGTGATCTTCGATCGCACGTTTGCCACGGCCGGTCACAAAGCCGAATTCGTGAATGCCCGCCTCGGCCGCTTCCTCCACGCCATACTGAACCAGTGGCTTGTTAACAATCGGCAGAATTTCTTTCGGCATCGCCTTGGTGGCGGGCAGAAAACGTGTACCGTAGCCGGCAACGGGGAAGAGGCATTTTTTGATCATAACGCTTGTCCTTATGTTCGCATGGGTCGCGGCCTGTTCCAGGCCAGTCATCCCTGAGGGCTGACTCACGAAGTGTGCCAAGTGTAACCAAGTTGTTGGTCTAAATGGAGGGCTTGGTGCCGAAATGTAGCGATTGGTAAAAAAGCCAACGTTGTCACTTTCGATATGGGTCTTTGATTTGTATAGAAAAAGCATTCAGAGTGTATCGTAACACTCTGTATATTAGGAATAAATTCTTTGTTATCTTGTGAAACAACCGCTGGATTTGTTTCCTGAGGTGCAATACATTCATTACTGATCAGCAATCCACTTACAAAACCGGTTTTCGAACACCCGAAGCCGGCATTACGTGTTAGGACCCTGACTCTTGAGGCGACACCCCTTTGTTGCACTGTTTTTGTGCGTTGCAAGCCCGCTCGTATGCGCCGCAGAAGAGGGTGCATGGCTCCGTAGCGGCTGGCAGCCTTATGCTGGCGGTCTTGTCGGCAGCGGGGATGCCTATAAAGAAGAGCGCGATCACTGGCTGAGATCACGACTGAAGTTTTCTGGCAAGACGGCGCGCACCAGCGATGGCATTGATGGCACTGTTGGCGTGGCCACCGACAGGCTGCTTGGCCAGAAAGACACCATCGGTTTGGATTACCGAAATAACCAGTCTTACCAGACCGATACCCGTTCCAGTCAGATGTCTTTACGCTATGGTTTTCCTGCTGGCGCCAACAAGGTGAATATCGAGGCGGGAAAGTCTCGATACAGTCGTGCGGTGAGTAACGGTTCCGGCCGGGTTGAAGCCAGTGGCGAAGCTCGGGATTTGAATCTAACGGCAAGTCGCCCTCTGTTCTCTCGATTTGGCATGTCGTTTGATGGTGTTGCCCGGCACCGGGGCCGAGACAGTGCCTCGTTCAAAGACGATAGCCTGATCTCTGAATCCCGTCACCAGGTATCATCGTTTGGACTGGACGCCAAAGGTGGGCACGAGCTGATGTTCGGCTTTGTTGCCAATACGCACATTCAGGCGCTAAGCGGCCGAGAATATCGTTCAACAGACTATTCCATGCAGGAGGGCATCTCTGACGAGCGGGATTTCTACAAGGTGGCAGTGTCGGGCTCCATTGAGCAGGCTGTGTTCCAGTGGAATTGGCGAGTTAACGGGCGCTACCAGTTTTCTGATGAAGATCTGCCATCATCGGAGTATTTGACGGTTGCCGGCTCGTCGATGATGGCCGGTTTTAACGGCCAGTCGGTTGCGGCGTTCAAAGGTGGCTGGCTCAGGGTGGGGACGGACAGCCCGCCATGGTCTACGCCCTTTACTCAAAATGTGCTGTCGAGCATCAACCTCTCCGTCTTGCAAGGCTGGGTTCCGGACTCTGGCGCTCAGGCGCATCGTCATGGTAAAGCCAGTGCTGGCCAGGTTGCGCTGAAGATGCAGGGCCGGGCGTTTACCGCCAACGTAAGCGTGGGCCGGATGATCAGCAACTCTAATGCGGCCCTCACCATGCCGGACTATCCAGACTTGCGGTTCTCTTTATCAATGGACATCTGATCAATTGTTGTCGACAACTGTTCAGTCTTTAGTCTATGGATTGTTGACAATAACCTCTAGCAAGCGTAGATTTCGGATCAATGACGCAACTATTGTTGACAAAGCATGTCCGAAACCGCCATTCAAACCTACACTCGTGCCGATGAAGCCTTCGATTGTCTGCAAACAGCAATCGTAAAAGGTGATCTGGCGCCGGGCGAAAAGATCGGTGAAGTGGAGCTCTGCTCTCGCTTTAATCTCACTCGTGGACCTCTCAGAGAAGCCCTTGGCCGCCTCGAATCCCGCGGACTGCTCGTACGTCGGCCCCATGCCGGTGTAAAGGTTGTCTCTGTGAGCGCGGATGAGCTGATCGAGCTTTATCGTATCCGAGAGGTGATGGAAGGGCTGGCGGCCAGGCAAGCCGCCGAACGGATGACCGATGAGGAAATCCGAGACCTGCTGGCAACGCTCGACACCCACGAAAAAATGATCGAAGAAGCCCAAGGCCAGGCCTACTACCAGGCAGAAGGCGACTACGACTTTCATCATCGCATTGCCACCGGCAGCCGCAACACCAAACTGGCCCAAATGCTGTTGGGTGATCTTTACTACATGGTACGCATGTACCGTTACCGGTTAAGCACCTCTGCCGGGCGCCCGCACATGGCGCTGGGCGAACACCGCCGTATCGTCGAAGCCATTGCCCAGCGCGATGGTGAGCTCGCCGAATTTCTTATGAAAAGACACATCAATGCTGCACGCCAGAATATCGAACAAAAGATACAGGAAGGCGTGTTAACAATCTGATCAGAGAGGTAATGTTCCATGGCTAACAAACTTTCCCCCGGAGCCCGTTTCCGCAAGGCCCTGAAAGAGAATCATCCCCTGCAAATCGTTGGTACGATTAACGCCTACACCGCGATGATGGCTGAGCGGGTAGGGCACCAGGCCATTTATCTGTCTGGTGGTGGTGTTGCGAACGCATCCTACGGCTTGCCAGACCTGGGCATGACCAGCATGAACGACGTGGTAGAAGATGTACGCCGCATAACCGCCGCTACGGACGTACCGCTGCTGGTTGATATTGACACCGGTTGGGGCGGGGCATTCAACATTGGCCGTACCATTCGTGAAATGGAACGTGCCGGCGCGGCTGCCGTGCACATCGAAGACCAGATCGCCCAGAAGCGTTGCGGCCATCGTCCGAACAAAGAGATCGTTTCCAAAGAGGAAATGGTAGATCGCATCAAGGCTGCAGTTGATGCCCGTGAAGACGATGACTTTTTCATCATGGCCCGCACCGATGCCTTCCAGAAAGAAGGCCTGGACGCCGCCATCGACCGTGCTAAAGCCTGCATCGAAGCCGGCGCCGATGCCATCTTTGCCGAAGCCGTACACGAATTGTCTGACTACAAAGCCTTCGCCGAAGCCATCGATGCCCCCATCCTGGCCAACATCACCGAATTTGGTGCCACACCTCTGTACAACCGATCAGAACTCGCCGAAGCCGGCGCTGCCATGGTTCTGTACCCCCTGAGCGCCTTCCGCGCCATGAACAAAGCCGCGCTGGCAGTGTACGAGAACATACTCGAAAAAGGCGACCAGAAAGACGTAGTAGACCTCATGCAAACCCGCATGGAACTCTACGACTTCCTGAACTACCACGACTTCGAACAGAAACTCGACAAGCTGTTTGTTGAAAAGAAAGACTAACGGGATGTTGGAGTCTGGCTAAGGGGTCTGACCCCACCCCAAGCCCAAAAAGAACGCCATCGGCTCGAGATAGTGCACGGACGGGCAAAAGGGGGTCAGACCCCATACGGGGTCAGACCCTTGAACTACCGCTATCTGCTCGAGATCGTGCATCGACGGGCAAAAGAGGGTCAGACCCCATGCGGGGTCAGACCCCAGTTAACACCAAAAAACAGAACATCATGGGAGACCAACATGGCTGAAGCAAAACAACTAGGCGGAGCAGGCCTGCGCGGCCAGGTAGCGGGTGAAACAGCCCTTTGTACCGTCGGCAAAACCGGCGCTGGCCTGACTTACCGCGGCTACGACGTGACTGATCTGGCAGCCAACGCCCAGTTCGAGGAAGTGGCCTACCTGCTGCTGCGCGGCAAGCTGCCCAACCAGCAGGAGCTGGACGCCTATAAGGCCAAACTGAAAAGTCTGCGCACCCTGCCGGACGCTCTGAAACTGGTGCTGGAACAGATCCCGAGCAACGCCCATCCGATGGACGTAATGCGCACCGGCTGCTCCATGTTGGGTAACCTGGAAACCGAAAACGATTTCAGCGAGCAGGACGACAAGATCGACCGCATGCTGGCCACCTTCCCGGCCATCATTACTTATTGGTACCGCTTCGCCCACGACGGCGTGCGCATCGACACCGCCAACAGCGAAAGCGACTCCATCGGTGGTCTGTTCCTGGAGCTGCTGCACGGCAAGAAGCCGAGTGAACTGCACGAGCGGGTGATGAACGTATCGCTGATTCTGTACGCCGAGCACGAGTTCAACGCCTCCACCTTCACCGCTCGCGTCTGTGCCTCCACGCTGTCGGACATCCACAGCTGCGTCACCGGTGCTATCGGCTCCCTGCGGGGCCCGCTGCACGGCGGTGCTAACGAAGCAGCCATGGAGCTGATCCAGCGCTTCCAGAGCCCGGAAGAAGCCGAAGCCGGCCTGATGGGGATGCTCGAGCGCAAAGAAAAAATCATGGGCTTCGGACACGCCATCTACAAAGACTCCGACCCACGCAACGGCATCATCAAACAGTGGTCTGAAAAGCTCGCAAAAGAAGTGGGCGACACCGTGCTGTACCCGGTCTCCGTGCGCTGCGAAGACGTTATGTGGCGGGAAAAGAAACTGTTCTGCAACGCCGATTTCTTCCACGCGTCGGCTTATCACTTCATGGGCATCCCCACCGAACTGTTTACCCCCATCTTCGTGATGTCCCGGGTATCCGGCTGGACCGCCCACGTGAAAGAGCAACGCGCCAACAACCGAATCATCCGCCCCAGCGCGGACTACACTGGTCCAGAGCACCAGGAATGGTTGCCGATTGAGAAGCGGAGCTGATTATCATGAACACCCAATACAGAAAACCCCTGCCAGGCACCGACCTGGAATACTACGACACCCGCCAGGCGATCGAAGACATCCAGCCTGGCGCGTATGCCAAACTCCCGTACACCTCCAAAATCCTGGCCGAACAACTGGTTCGTCGCTGCGACGCTGAATCCCTGACCGATTCCCTCAAGCAGCTGATCGAACGCAAAAGCGACCTGGATTTTCCCTGGTACCCGGCGCGGGTGGTCTGCCACGACATTCTCGGCCAAACCGCACTGGTAGATCTGGCCGGCCTGCGTGACGCCATTGCAGAGAAGGGCGGTGACCCCTCCAAGGTCAACCCGGTGGTTCAAACCCAGCTGATTGTCGACCACTCTCTGTCGGTCGAATCCGCCGGTTTTGATCCAGACGCCTTCGAGAAGAACCGCGCCATTGAAGATCGCCGTAACGAAGACCGGTTCCACTTCATCAACTGGACTCGCACCGCGTTCCATAACGTTGATGTGATCCCGGCTGGCAACGGCATCATGCACCAGATCAACCTGGAGAAGATGTCTCCGGTGATCCAGAACCGTCCGGACGAAGATGGCCACCAGATTGCCTACCCGGACACCTGCGTCGGCACCGACAGCCATACCCCGCACATTGACGCCCTGGGTGTTATCGCCGTCGGCGTGGGCGGCCTGGAAGCCGAAACCGTCATGCTTGGCCAGCCATCCATGATGCGGCTGCCGGATATCGTGGGCGTCCGGCTCACCGGCAAGCGTCAGCCGGGCATCACTGCCACCGATATAGTGCTGGCGATTACCGAATTCCTGCGTCAGGAGAAGGTAGTGGGTGCCTATCTGGAATTCTTTGGTGAGGGTGCAGACAGCCTGACGATCGGTGACCGTGCCACCATTTCCAACATGACGCCGGAGTACGGTGCTACGGCAGCGATGTTCTACATCGACAAACAGACCACCGATTACCTGACGCTCACCGGCCGTGAGCCGGAGCAGGTAGATCTGGTTGAGACATACGCTAAAGAAACCGGTTTATGGGCGAGTGAAATGACCGAAGCCCAGTACGGCCGTGTGCTGGAATTTGACCTGTCAACCGTGGTCCGTAACGTGGCTGGCCCGTCCAACCCGCATCGTCGCGTGGCTACATCTGATCTGCACGATCGCGGCATTGCCGTAAACCTGGACAAAGCACTGGAAGAAGAAAAGAAAGGCCTGATGCCCGATGGCGCGGTGATCATCGCTGCGATTACCTCTTGCACCAACACCTCCAACCCCCGCAACGTGGTCGCGGCAGGTCTGGTCGCGAAAAAGGCCAACGAGCTGGGCCTGGTGCGCAAGCCCTGGGTAAAGTCTTCCTTCGCGCCGGGCTCCAAAGTCGCCCGCCTGTACCTGGAAGAAGCCGGCCTGCTGCCTGAAATGGAAAAGCTGGGCTTCGGCATCGTAGCTTACGCCTGCACCACCTGTAACGGCATGTCCGGTGCGCTGGACCCGAAAATCCAGAAAGAAATCATTGATCGCGACCTGTACTCAACGGCCGTGCTCTCCGGCAACCGAAACTTCGACGGCCGGATTCACCCTTACGCCAAGCAAGCGTTCCTGGCGTCACCGCCGCTGGTTGTGGCTTACGCCATTGCAGGCACCGTGCGCTTTGATATCGAAAGAGACGCGCTGGGTTATGACAAAGACGGCAAGCCGGTCACCTTGAAAGACCTGTGGCCGTCTGACGAAGAAATCGATCGCATCGTGGGTGAGTTCGTCAAGCCGGAGCAGTTCAAGCAAGTGTACATTCCGATGTTCAACCTGGATGCCGCCGAACAGGCGAAGAGCCCGTTGTACGAGTGGCGCCCGCAGTCTACCTACATCCGTCGCCCGCCGTATTGGGAAGGTGCCCTGGCCGCAGAGCGCACCATGACCGGCATGCGCCCGCTGGCGGTGCTGGGTGACAACATCACCACCGACCACCTGTCGCCGTCCAACGCCATCATGATGGACTCCGCCGCCGGTGAGTATCTGCATAAAATGGGCGTGCCGGAGGAAGACTTTAACTCCTACGCCACCCACCGTGGCGATCACCTGACCGCTCAGCGCGCCACCTTTGCTAACCCGAAACTGCTCAACGAAATGGTTCGGGACGACAACGGTGACGTGAAGCAGGGCTCATTGGCGAGACTTGAGCCGGAAGGCAAGGTTACCCGCATGTGGGAAGCCATCGAAACCTACATGGAACGCAAACAGCCGCTGATCATCGTGGCTGGCGCGGACTATGGTCAGGGCTCCTCCCGAGACTGGGCCGCCAAAGGCGTGCGCCTGGCCGGCGTTGAAGCCATCGTGGCTGAAGGTTTTGAGCGCATCCACCGCACCAACCTGGTCGGTATGGGCGTATTGCCGCTGCAGTTTCGCGAAGGCGACACTCGCTTTACCTATAACATCGACGGCACCGAAACCTTTGATGTGAAAGGCGACATCGCTCCGGGTGCCGAGCTGACGCTGGTGATCCACCGCAAAAACGGCGAGTCCATCGACGTCCCCGTCAAATGCCGCCTGGACACCTTCTCAGAACTGAACATCTACACCGCCGGTGGCGTGCTCCAACGCTTCGCCCAGGACTTCCTGGAAGCCGAAGGCGCAGCGTAACCCAGACGGCCCCGCAAGGGGTCTGACCCCGAACGGGGTCAGACCCCCACCTTCTCAACCGGCCCATCTCCAAGCGAGGCGTACCGATGATCCACCCCCCACAAATCAAAGTCCCCGCCACCTACATGCGTGGCGGCACCAGCAAAGGCGCGTTCTTCCGCCTGCAAGACCTGCCAGAATCCTGCCAGGTCCCCGGCCAGGCCCGGGACAAACTCCTGCTGCGTGTGATCGGCAGCCCAGACCCCTATGAGAAACAGATCGACGGTCTCGGTAACGCCACCTCCAGCACCAGCAAAACCGTCATCCTGGCCGCGCCCACGCAGCCCGACCACGACGTCGATTACCTGTTTGGCCAGGTCGCCATCGACAAACCCTTCGTAGATTGGAGCGGCAACTGCGGCAACCTCACCGCCGCCGTAGGCGCCTTTGCCATTAACGGCGGTTTCGTCGCCAAAGACCGCATCCCGGAAAACGGCACCTGCGTGGTCCGCATCTGGCAGGCCAACATCCAGAAAACCATCGTTGCCCACGTACCCATCACCAACGGTGAAGTGCAGGAAACCGGTGATTTTGAACTGGATGGCGTGACATTTCCGGCTGCCGAAGTAAAAGTAGAATTCATGGACCCAGCCGACGGCGAAGGTGCCATGTTCCCAACCGGTAACCTGGTGGATGATCTGGATGTGCCAGGCGTAGGCACCTTAAAGGCCACCATGATCAACGCTGGCATACCCACCATCTTCATCAACGCGGAAGACATCGGCTACCGGGGCACCGAGCTGCAGAACGATATCAACAGCGACCCCAAAGCCTTGGCCATGTTCGAAAACATCCGCGCGCACGGTGCCGTGAAAATGGGCCTTATCCAGGATCTGAGCGAAGCCGCCAGTCGCCAACACACCCCGAAGGTGGCCTTCGTAGCCAAACCGGCGGATTACCTGTCATCCAGCGGCAAGCAGATCAACGCAGCCGACATCGATGTACTGGTACGCGCACTGTCTATGGGCAAGCTACACCATGCCATGATGGGCACCGCCGCCGTCGCCATTGCCACGGCATCGGCCATTCCGGGCACCTTGGTGAACCTTGCCGCGGGTGGCGGAGACCGCACGGAAGTCACCTTCGGCCATCCGTCTGGCACTCTGCAGGTGGGCGCAGAGGCAAAAGAGGTCAACGGTCAGTGGACCGCCACTAAAGCCATCATGAGCCGCAGTGCGCGGATTATTATGGAAGGTTGGGTGAGGGTGCCCGGGGGCTGTTTCTAACGCTACGCAATTACCAGCAGGGGTGTCGAAGGGCTTTGCATTGTCCTGAGATATTCCCTGCGTCCTCAGTGTTGTCTATGTCAAAGGCAGCCCCAATTATCAGGGACTGTCAGCATCATTAACGAACTCGAACTCGATTTACTGTCCTTCATTCAGTTAATAAACGCCTTTTAACTCCAAAATAAGCATCACAGTGGAAAACTAAACCTATTTTTTATTACCGCAGGATTCGTATACATCACAAAGCATTACATGACGCACAAGGCAGCGTATTAGTACGATATTAATGTCGGAAATGCTTACACCTGACTTTTCACCGCCTGAAATATCTTATAACAGTGGTCTGAAATACATGGCTTTTAAATAGGTGGTATGAATTATGCTGACTACTATACACCGCTGACGTATGTACTTGGATCCAAGATGCCAGCGTTCACAATCAAGGAGAGATAATCATGAACACTGCATTTAAAAGAACGCTTCTATCAACTCTTGTGTTGCCGTTTGCACTGGGTGTGCAATCAGCCAGCGCGGCAATGATCAATGACTGGGGCTATACGGTTAACAGCACGTTCTCTGATTGGACGGAAAGTGCCGGAAGCGGCGCTGTTACAGCTTCTGACGGAGATCGTGTACTGACATGGGGTGTTCCTACCTCACAGCACCCTAACCAATCGTCTGTGTCAATCACTGATGTGTCCGCAACTAGCGGCCTGATCACCAATGGCGGGTCCGTAGACGGTGGAATATTTACCCATACCAACAACGTTATCAGTGCCAATGCTGCTGCGCTACTCAGCTTCGATCTGAACTCGATGTTGACGTTGACACCATTTGATCCAGCGGGTGCCTCTCTGGCTCCGGAAACTCGCACCTTTAATGCGCGTTTCAAAGAAACACCGAATAATAACAACTGTGTCGAAGCTTCAGTCACCAATTGTGATGACATTTTCACACTTGGCAACATTGAGGAGCTAGGCGCTATACCCACTGCCATGGGTTTTGAGTTTGCTTCACCTTCGTTTATCCTCGACGGCTATCGCTACACAGTGTTCCTTGAGCTGACTGGACTGGCTGCACTTGGGGATGACGCCTGTACAACAGCAGGTGCAGCACTAGGATGCGTTGGTCTCCTGACGGAAGAGAACGCTGTTAACAACTTTGACACCAGGTTCCGCATTACCGCTGCCAAAGTACCAGAGCCAGGCACTCTGGCACTGCTGGGCCTTGGCCTTGCAGGGCTTGGCCTGTCACGCAGAAAGTCAGCAGCAAAAGCATAATGTCTGAACAGACATAATGTTTGGATGCCAGTAACAAAAAAGCCCCCGCCAGGAAGCGGGGGTTTTTCTGGCTCTGAAATTACCTGGGTTCGAAAGCACGAACGGAATTCAAACTCTTCAGGCGACTTCTCTTTCCTTCATCGCGCATTCAGTGCCTGGTTTCGCGGGCAAGTAACGGCCTGCATCCGTTATGAGCGACCACACATCCGGGCGACGCCTCTTTATGCCTTCAATCAGCGACGCAGCTTCGGTGAACGCGGGGCGACGGCGCCCATGGTACTCCAGAACCGGCCCCACATGATCAAACTCGACACCAAAGCGCTTTAGCAAGCGCAGCTGGGCTGGCGCCATAACCGCCATCCAATGGGTAATGCCATGCCCCACCGACATCTGTAGGATGGCCGAGAAAAGCCCCAGGCTGATATAAGGCATGGCACGTTTGCCGTTTTCAGCATCGCTATAGCAGACCAGATCGCTGACGCCAGAGGCCGAATCGCCTTCATTGAGACGGCGCCGAAACTCGCGGCTAACGGCCATTCTGGATATTTCAGCAACCTGCTCGCGAGGTGTGCGGGCAAATGCGTCTTGAGCACGCTGGTGCATCCGGTGGATACAGTGATCTTCCATTGGAAAGTTGGCCTGCTCCGGGTAATCACCCGCCATAACGAGACGAACGGCGGCGACACTGTCTCTCGATATGCGGTGCCGAATCAGTGCGTGGGCGGATCGGGGGTCGTATTCATCGTGCTCGCGTTTATCAGCGAAGCAATCCGGGTCTTCGAACGTTCGGTCGATGCAATACACCTGGTACCGGACTTCAAAAACCTCGGTAATGGTCTCCGGAGACATGGCCAGCTCGACATTGAAAACCGAGTTGAAAATGGTGCTGACGTCTTCGGGGATCGCTTCGCTCATTTCGTGTTCTATGTTGTCCTGAAGTGCAAACCCTGTGTTCATTTGTGAGGCCCTCATTATTCCCGTTCAGGAAGCTGTTGTGGCGATAGTCGCAGTGAGAAAAAAGCGCCGCTCTGAATCCATTTGACGGCGTACTACGGGTGTATCGAGGTTACAGCTCGTTAGACCTCGGAACGCTCGATCCTGGGCACGTAACGTCCGGGCGCCAGGATATAATTTGGATCGACCGCTGCTTTCAGTTGGCTGGCAAGGCGAGTGAAAGCACAGCCACTGGTGTTCAGAATGCCCATTGCGTCGACGTTCAGACGGTAAGGCAGAAACCCTTCTTTCTGACCTGCCTCGCACAGTGCGCGGTAGCAGTCGTTGGCCCGCGCTGTGGCATGTGCGTCTGTGCGATCGAAGAGGAGGGGCACGGTTGAGTCGAAGCAACGGTCGTTTATCGTCGTCAATGTAATCAGTGGGTTGACGCCGTATTGCGGGCAAATTCGTTCAATCATCGTGATATAGCGGCGAACATCTGTTCCCCGAATGGGAACCAGGGGCGCGAACCAGATGAGTCCACAGCCATCTCGTGCGGGGTTTTTGGGTTGGCCAGCCGCCGGCAGGGTTCCTGAGCGCCAATAGGCCAGCGCCAACGCCACATCGTTTGGAGTGCCATGCATGATGTCCAGCGCGCCGGAGAGCGTATCCGCCATGCCCATAATCTTCGTGGCGAGCCTGCTGGGCAGAACTCGCGCCACCGTTCGGGCTGCATTGATTCTTCGCCGATTGATAAAAACGAGGCGGTCGGTTACCGGGCCGAGAAGCCGTCGCAGCGTGCGCCGGGCTGCGCCAGCGACTTCCTTTGAGGCATAGATCGCGCCGACCCCGCTCCAGGCTGGAATGCCATGACTGTTGGCAAGGCGTTCAATTTCGTGCGCGGGTAGAACACCGTTAACGGCCTTATCTTCTGGGAAAGGCGCCATCATCGAGAGCATGCGTTGGCTGTTGAGCAGGTTAATCGCCACAACTGAGCCACCGAGTGCCCGTAACACGGCCCTGACCACAGGCACCAGCGCTTCCAGACTGGCGTCGTCTTTTGTGGAGAAGAAAAACGCCGTCACGGTCTCTGGAACCGGTGCCAGCGCTATGGTTATCCTCACCACAACGCCAAAATTCCCCTGGCTGAACAGCCCGTCGAGATAGGGGCCGACCCCCCATTTGAAAAGCCCGTCTACCTCCTTGCCGCCAAGTTCGCTGAGCGGGGTCCGGTAAACGGAGCCGTCTGGCAGAATGGCTTCTATCTTGGTCACTGCCGCAAAATGGTCAGTGATCGGTGTAATGCCGTAACCGCGTTCCAGCGCGTTACCAAGAATACTGCAGCTGGGCCCGGCGCCAGTCACCGGAACGAGGTAATTGCCTTCGTGGCTATCAAGGAAGGCTCTTAAGGCACCCTGGGTTACGCCTGGTTCCACCGTAACAACACCCAATTCGGCGTCAAAGTCTGTGATACGATCAAGCCGGCTCAGGTCGAGGATAACGCAGCCATCTTCAACCGGGTTGGCGCTCCCGTAGCCCCAGTTATTACCCGTACTCACGGGATACACTGAGACCTTCCATCGTTGTGCAATCTCCAGTATCGCGGCGATTTCATCTTTGTTTTCCGGGCGGAGTACCGCAGGGATTGAGCGTTGGGTTCCTATTGTGGAGGCACCAAAATCTTCTGAATTAGCGGCAATGACTTTCGAGTCACCCAGGATAGTGACCCACTCGGCAATTGCAGACTCTATACAAGTGCTGTTCAATGATGATTCCAGGGTCATTGCTGACGTATATAATTGCGTGATTGATGTTCGCTGACAGACAGTTCATTAATAGCGAAAAGAGTATAAGGGAGACCAGGCGGGGAAGACTACGTTGTAGCATTACGGCTTTGAGAATTGTTAATAATAAAGATTTGAATGACAAACAAACAGTTGAAGCAGATTTGGTGAACTGTAGTTAAAATTATTCATTAAAATTAATTCAAAATTTTCTGTTATCGGTTATCAGCAAAATTAATAAATTTTGTCTAAATAGAAGATCTATTTTTAAGTTATTGAAATATCAAAGTTTGACGTTTTTATATTTTATCTGGTGTAAGTAATATCGACATATATATAAAAGCGATAGCAATGCTTTTTGTCTGTGCATGGTTAATTGCACGGACCTGAGGAGGGCAGTTCGATGTCTGCAACATTCGACCTCAACGAACGCCCCGATGACGACGACCTCATTCAGACCATCGCTGACTACATATCGGGCTACCAGATCAAGAGCAAAGAAGCCTGGGATATCGGCGGAGTGGGGC
>NZ_JACUUB010000134.1 GCF_014859525.1 Marinobacter sp. | reverse complement strand
ACGTTGGTTTTGGCCCTTCGGCCTATTCGGTTGCAACGCGGTTTTTCCCCGCCCCTTTGGCGCTGTATAGGTGCCTATCCACCCGCTCCAGAAGCTTGACGGGCGTATCCGCCGCCAGTGACTCAACTGCTCCGATGGACAGGGTTACCTGCCCCGCCTCGTCAAAGTGGGATGCGGCCATGGCGGCACGAATGTTCTCGGCAATATCGGTGGCTTTGGGAAGGTCACAGAAGGGCAGGACGACAATAAACTCTTCTCCACCCCAACGGATGCATTTATCGGTTTTACGGGTATGGTCCATCAGGATATCGGCGACGGCCTTGATGATTTCATCACCCCGCAGGTGGCCGTAGGTATCGTTAACGATCTTGAAGTCATCGATGTCGAGCATCAGCACGCTAAACAGTGACGCTTTCTCCTGGGCCTGAATAAGCGCGATATCCAGCTCGATCTCGCCAGCCCGTCGATTCAGCAAACCGGTCAGGGAATCGTGGGAAGCCTGCTCCCGGAGTTTCAGTTCCTCAAAAACCCGATCCGTCATATCTTTGATAATACTGATGAAATGAGTGACCTTGCCGCTCGAGTTCTTGACTGGCGTGATGGTTTGCTGGCAATGGATTTCATGGCCATTCTTGTGACGGTTAATCACCATGGCGCGGAAGGGCAGGCCTTCGTTGAGATGCCGCCATAAGCTTTTATAAAAGGTGTTGTCGTGCTTTCCGGACTTCAGGAATGACGGTTTGTAGCCAATCACTTCTGTTGGTGCATAGCCGGTCATGATCTCAAAGCCCTGGTTGGCGAACTCGATCACGCCATCAGCATCGGTAATAAAAATGCCGTCGTAGGCCGCGTCGATTGCTTTGGCAAACAGGTTGCCAGTGGATTGCTCAGCGTGCAGTTGAGTGATGTCTTTCTGGATAGAGATAAAGTAACGGATCTCGCCTGTTTGACCCCGAACCGGCGAAATCGTCCATTCCACCAGATAGGGGCGGCCGTTTTTGCGGTAGTTAATGGTGGAGCCGTTAAACGTACCGCTTTTCTCCAAAGCAGCCTTCATCCTGTCGATCACGCCTTGCTCGGTGAGCGGCCCCTGAAGGATGCTGGGGTTCTGGCCCAGCAGTTCGTCCAGCGAATACCCGGTCATGTTACAGAATGCGGGGTTGGCATAGACGATGTGTCGATCCGGCCCGGTGATCAGCATCGAGTTAAACGACAATTCAGCACTGGTGCGCAGCAACAGCAGAGAATCTTCACTGGAAAGTCCGGGTATCGACAACGTGGTGTCCGGGTTCAAGGGCGTGCCTGCAAGGGTTTGAATTGTTGTGATGTGTACTGGTCAGCATTCTCCAATGAGCGGCTGCTGTCAACGCGTGATACTCCTTAATCCCAATGTCTGATGGCAGTATTCACCGGCGGAATAGCGAACATTCATCGGCATTGAGTTGAAGTATGGTCATTCGATGCGATAGTTAAGGTAGATCACACCAAGAGGAGGCACCGCATGTCGAACACCTCGTTAAGCAAAGACAGCCTGAATACCCTCTCCAGTCTCAGCGCGGGCGGCAGAACCTACCACTACTTCAGCCTGCCCAAAGCCGCCGACACCCTGGGCGACCTGAACCGCCTGCCGTTCTCCCTGAAAGTCCTGCTGGAGAACCTACTGCGCAATGAAGACGACACCACGGTAGACCGTTGCCACATTGATGCCATGATGCAGTGGCTGAAAGAGCGCAAGTCTGACACCGAAATCCAGTTTCGCCCGGCGCGGGTGCTGATGCAGGACTTCACCGGTGTGCCCGGTGTGGTCGACCTGGCCGCGATGCGCGAGGCGGTGAAAAACGCCGGTAAAGACCCCGCCCTGATCAACCCGTTATCCCCGGTCGATCTGGTCATTGACCACTCGGTGATGGTGGATGAATACGGTACAGCGGATTCCTTCAAAGATAACGTGGCCATCGAGATGGAGCGCAACCAGGAGCGTTATGAGTTCCTGCGCTGGGGCCAGCAGGCCTTTGACAACTTCCGCGTGGTGCCGCCGGGCACCGGTATCTGCCACCAGGTCAACCTGGAATACC
The DNA here is from genome assembly GCF_014859525.1 of Marinobacter sp. GTDB lineage: Bacteria > Pseudomonadota > Gammaproteobacteria > Pseudomonadales > Oleiphilaceae > Marinobacter. The sequence goes on along the minus strand of NZ_JACUUB010000134.1, from coordinate 2,184 downwards.
TGGGCAAGACCGTGTGGCAAAAGGACGTAGACGGCAAAACCATGGCCTACCCGGATACCCTGGTGGGCACCGACTCCCACACCACCATGATTAACGGCCTGGGCATTCTCGGCTGGGGTGTGGGCGGTATTGAGGCGGAGGCCGCCATGCTCGGCCAGCCGGTATCGATGCTGATCCCCGAGGTGATCGGTTTCAAGATCACCGGCACGCTGCGCGAGGGCATCACCGCCACCGACCTGGTGCTTACCGTGGTGGAAATGCTGCGCAAGAAAGGCGTGGTTGGCAAGTTTGTGGAATTCTACGGTGACGGCCTGAAAGACATGCCAGTAGCTGACCGTGCCACCATCGCTAACATGGCGCCGGAATACGGCGCCACCTGCGGCTTCTTCCCGGTGGACGAACAGACCATCACTTACATGCGCCTGACCGGCCGCGACGACGAACTGCTGGAACTGGTCGAGAATTACGCCAAGGCCCAGGGCCTGTGGCGCGAACCGGGCCATGAGCCCATTTACACCGATACCCTGGAACTGGATATGGGCGAGGTGGAAGCCAGCCTGGCCGGTCCCAAACGGCCTCAGGACCGGGTGGCCCTGACAAACATGAAGGCCTCCTTCGAGCTGCTGATGGAAACCGCCGAAGGCCCGGCTCAAACCCAGGAGAGCAAGCTGGAATCGGAAGGTGGCCAGACCGCCGTGGGGGTGGATAACAGCTACGAACATGCTGCCAGTCAGGCGCTGGAGATGCACGGCAAGAAAACCCGCCTCGACCCGGGCGCTGTGGTGATTGCGGCTATCACCTCCTGTACCAATACCTCCAACCCCAGTGTCATGATGGCCGCTGGCCTGATCGCCCAGAAAGCGGTGGCAAAAGGTCTGAAAACCAAACCCTGGGTGAAAACCTCGCTGGCGCCAGGCTCCAAAGTGGTGACCGACTACTTGAAGGTGGCTGGCCTGCAGGACGACCTGAATCAGTTGGGCTTCAATCTGGTAGGCTACGGCTGCACCACCTGTATTGGTAATTCCGGCCCGTTGCCGGAGGCGGTGGAGAAAGCCATCAACGAGGGGGATCTCACCGTCGCTTCAGTGTTGTCCGGCAACCGTAACTTTGAAGGCCGGGTGCACCCGCTGGTGAAAACCAACTGGCTGGCCTCGCCGCCCCTGGTGGTGGCGTACGCTCTGGCCGGCAACGTGCGGCTGGATCTGACCAAAGACCCGCTGGGCACCGACAAAGACGGCAATCCGGTCTACCTCAACGATCTCTGGCCCAGCCAGGCGGAAATCGCCGAGGCGGTTGAGAAGGTGAAAACCGATATGTTCCGCAAGGAATACGGCGAGGTATTCGAAGGCGACGCCATCTGGAAATCCATCAAGGTGCCGGACAGCAAGGTGTACGAGTGGAGCGACAAGTCCACCTACATCCAGCACCCGCCGTTTTTCGAGGGCCTGGGCGAGCAGCCGGAGCCCATCGAGAACATCAGGGATGCCAACATCCTGGCCTTGCTCGGGGATTCGGTCACCACCGACCACATCTCCCCGGCTGGCTCCTTCAAACCGGATACCCCTGCCGGCAAATACCTGCAGGAGCATGGGGTTGAGCCAAAAGACTTCAACTCCTACGGCTCCCGTCGCGGCAACCATGAGGTGATGATGCGCGGCACCTTCGCCAACGTGCGTATCCGTAATGAGATGCTGGATGGCGTGGAAGGCGGTTTCACCAAGTTTGTGCCCACCGGCGAGCAGATGGCCATCTACGACGCGGCCATGAAGTATCAGGAGCAGGGCACGCCGCTGGTGGTGATTGCCGGCAAGGAATACGGCACCGGCTCGAGCCGCGACTGGGCCGCCAAGGGCACCCGGTTGCTGGGTGTTCGAGCCGTGGTCGCGGAATCGTACGAGCGTATTCATCGCTCGAACCTGATCGGCATGGGCGTGATGCCCCTGCAGTTCCCGGAAGGAACGGATCGCAAGCGCCTGAAACTGACCGGAGAGGAAACCATCAGCATCGAAGGCCTGTCTGGCGATATCAAGCCGGGGCAGATCCTGTCCATGACGGTGACGTACAAGGACGGCTCAACCCAAACCTGCGAGCTGAAATCACGGATCGATACTGCCAACGAGGCGGTGTACTTCCAGCACGGCGGTATCCTGCACTACGTGGTGCGGGAGATGTTGAAAAACGCCT
>NZ_JACUUB010000133.1 GCF_014859525.1 Marinobacter sp. | reverse complement strand
ATTATCAGCCCCGAAACACCTTACCCGATCGCCAGAAACACACCCATCAACACCGGGGACAGGAACGACAACAGAAATCCGGAGGCAATGGCCACCGGCACGCAGGCCAGACCGCCACTGCTGCGGATGACCGGCAGGGTAAAATCCATAGCAGTGGCACCGCCATAACCGATGGCCATCGCCGGGCGCGAGCCAATCACCAGGGGAATCAGTGCCAGTGCGATGATCTCTCGCAGCACGTCGTTGAGAAAGGCGACGCCACCCCAGGCCGGCCCCAGGGCATCGCCGATCACAATGCCCGACAGCGAGTACCAGCCGAATCCGGATGCTAGCGCCAGGGCTTGATACCAGGGCACATCCAGCCAGGGGATCAGGGCAACACCGGCCACCAGAGAGCTGACCACCAACGCCAGTGCAATCCCCAACCCTTGGCGGTTCATCAGCAGCTTACGCAACGACAAACCGGCATTTCGAAGTTGCAGGCCAATCAGGAACAGCAGCAACATCAAAGCCCAGGTGGCAACCTCGTCCACCATCGGTAGCTGGGGCAGCAGAAAGTAGCCCAGCAGCACGCCAACCAGTACCGCAGCCAGGGGCTTCAGTCCCGCGAGAAGCAGGCGCTGGTAGCTTGGGCGAGCCTCAGACTCGTCAGCATTAATGGTCATCGGCTGCCAGCGATGAAACAACCACAACCCAACCATGTTCGCCACCAACAGCGCGATCACCAGGCCCGAAACCTGACCAGCCATTGTGCCCAGCTGATCCAGCAAGCCTTCCATTTGACCCAGGCCCAGGCCCAGCAGTGCCAGAATGAAATAAACCAAACCTTCCACCGTGTAATGAATTACGGTCATCAGTCGGCGATTGGACAAGGCAATGGCAAACCCCAGGAACAAGGGAGCCAGTATCAGCAAGGCGCCGGTCAGCATAAAATCCTCAGGAAGGCACACTCAGAAAGTCAGGCCTGAACCCCAGGCCGCTTGAATACCAATCAGTGCAGGTTCTCTCCAGAACGGTCCTGTACCAGCACCCAGGGCGCAATCACCACCGCCCACAATTCGGCATTGCGGTCATACCAGGCCCTGGCAAGGTCCGGCGACACGTCGCCAATATCGCCTTTGCTCATCCACTGCTCAAACTGGGCCTTATTATCGGCGGTCAGTTCGGCCGCCACGTTCAACAGATCCAGCTCCGGTGCTACACGCACCACCTGGCCGCGAGCATAATAGGTTTGCAGCTCGTGCCAGTGAATGCGGGAGGTTTCCAGGTTCAGTCGTGCTTTGATTTCGTCAGGGGATTCAGAAGAAGACATAACACCTCAACTAAGCAGCTACTCATTCAAGCCCGCCAGCCTATCGCAAATCGGCCGGTCACGCACACGCCACGGCCAGCGCTGCATCATACCCCGTAGGTATTCTCTTTCACGATTCGGTGAATATCATCCGCCAACGTCATCGGGTCAAAGGGTTTGGGGATAACACCGATGGCCCCCAATGCCAGGTATTCTTCAATTTCAGAGTTCTGAATCCGGGCGGTCATGAAAATCACCGGCGTCGTGCGTGTCGAATCCAGCACCCTCAACCTCCGCAGGGTTTCAGGGCCGTCCATGTCGGGCATCATCACGTCCAGAAGAATCAGATCCGGCCGGAACGCCGGGGCCATCTCCAGAGCTTGCTGCCCGGAGCTGCACAGTGCTGCGTTAAACCCACCCACATCCTGCAATGCCAGCTCGGCAATGGCGCGGATATCCGGATCGTCTTCCACATACAGAACTTTGTTCAGCGATGCCTCAGGAACGGTCGTCATGCTTCGACTCCTCGGTGGATGATGTCTGTTCCAGGCCAATACGCCGCAAAAGTCGCTGACAATCGTCGCTGTCTGACTGCCCACCGGCAACCAACGCGGCAGCCCGCATCACCAGACGATCTTCACGGGTACTGTCCTTTGGCAAAAAATGCACGGCGCCAATCATGTCTCTCAGGCTCAGCGGCAGCTTCCAGTGAACTTTCAGGCGGTTGCCGTAATCCTGAGACCATTGCCCAAGGCACTGCTCTATCTCTGAGGTGGCCAGCGAGCCACCCTCGGCACTGAATTGGTTCAGCACCTTGAGAACGGCCAGCTCTCCCAAACGGCTTAACAAGCCTGCCTGCTGGAACAGTGACGGCGACTTCCCCAACCTGACGGCGAGCTTGTACGCCTCGCGTGCCACCTGTAACGCCATGTCATGGAATACCCTGGCCTGTGCCTGCAGGCCCGGATTCTCTATCTTGCCGGCAACGTCCAGCGCCAGCGCCAGGGCCTGATTCAAGGCCATGGCCACCCCCATATTGGTAATGGCATCTTTGAGGGATTCCACCGGTTTGCCTGTGCGCCGGAATGAACTGCTATTGGCCACGTCCAGCAGGCGGGCCGTCAGCGCTGCTTCCTCACGCCAACGCTCCGCCAGCTGAGCCGGTGACAATTCTTGCTGCCGGCCGATCAAATCCAGAACATCCGCCGGATCGATGTCCGTTGGCAATTGAATCACCGAATTTAACGACGCCTGCAAATACTCATCGGCGGAGCCATGACCAGCCGCTTCGGAAGGCACCAGTTTGGAGAGGCGTTCATGTAATAGCTGCACATCGAGGGGTTTGGTGATGTATCCGCTGATACCATGATGCGCTGCCTTTATAACGGATTCCCGATCAGACCGACCGGAGACCATCACAATGGGCACGTCGCGATCGCGGGCCCGCACCTGTTTGACCAACTCGAGCCCGGAACCGTCTGGCAGCTGCCAGTCAACAAGATACAACTGATACCGGTCACTGCCGTCAATCAGTTGCCGAGCTTCGGTCAGGGATCGGGCAAGACTGACGGCAGCGCCTTGATGAATGCCCGCCACGACCGTCTCAAGCAGCTCGCCCACCAGTTCATCGTCTTCCAGTATCAACGCTTTCAACAGGCACCTCTCAAACTTTTATACCCCGGAGAGACGGATGGTAGAGAGTTACACCATTACGCCCATCACGCTTGCGCTGATAGAGTGCCTGATCAGCCGCCTCGATGGCTTGATCGGAAACAGGAAAATCGTTTATTGGAGCAACACCTGCGCTCAAGGTAACCTGGAACTGGTCATCCCCCACCCAGAACACAAGTTCAGCGAAGCTCTCACCGATCCCTTCAATAACGGAAACTGCCGCCTCCGGTGCACAGTCGGGCAAAATCAACAAAAACTCTTCGCCACCATAACGCCCGATCACATCGGACTCACGCAGCCGGTTGCGCAGCAAATTCGCCAGGGTCCGAATAACAATGTCACCCTGACCATGCCCCCAGGTGTCATTCACCCGTTTAAAGTGATCCAGGTCCAGCATAACCACGCACGAAATGTGACCAGCACGGCGACAGCGGGCCAGCTCTCTGTCGACTTCCTGCTTGATCAGGGAATGTTTAAGCAGCCCGGTGAGGCTGTCACGGTTCATCAGGTCGGATAACTGACGGGCGCGATAACAGCGAATACGAACCGACCGGACAAGGTAATCATCGGTGACCGGCTTCACCAGAAACTCATCGGCACCTTTGGACAGAGCATCCAGCTGATTTTCAGGATTATCTTCCGATGACAGATACACAATAGGCAAGCCCAGCCAGCGCGGCTCGTAACGTATCAGCCTGGCAAGCGCAACGCCTGAATAGTCCCGTAACTGAACATCCATCAACACAAGGTCCGGCTCAAATGCCGACAATTCCGACATCAGGTCTGACGGTTCAGTTACTTGTCGGGCAGTGATGCCAGCCTGCTTGAGCGCCAGACAATAGTGCTCTCCCAGCTCCACATCATCGTCAACGATCAACACTCGGCCCTGGGGACCAGAACTTCGCTCCAACGTCAGTGATTCAATCCGCTCTGCCAGCTCCGGCATGCCCAGCGGCTCACAAAAATAGGCGGTTGCCCCTTGTTCGGCGACCCGATACAAAGTCTCAAACGAGTTATCATGGCCAATACACACCACCGGGAACCTACGGTGCTCGGCTTTTGGTAGATACCGCTCCCGAAACCCCATGACCTCACCCAGCTCTGAATCCACACACAGCAGAATCGAGGCGTTGGTGCGTTGTCTGAGACGAACCGCGGCTTCGCCCGGACAATCCAGTGAATCAGACTCACAGACAAAACCGTAAACGGCTAAGGATTCAACCAAACCGGACAGATAATCAGACTGGTGCCCGAGCGCCGTGACAGAAACCTGCATGCCATGAGTCCCATCGCGGATGCCCACC
>NZ_JACUUB010000132.1 GCF_014859525.1 Marinobacter sp. | reverse complement strand
ATCGCCACAACGATCATCAGTTCGATCAGGGTAAAACCCTTCTGACCATGATTCATTTTAACTTCTTGCATGTTATCGACCTCTAGAGTTGTCGTTTCTTTTATCAAAGCCCTGGCCGTCAGGCACATTCCCAACCAGCCGCGCTGAGCCTGCGATAAATTAAGCACCCATCGTGCCAAATGCAAGATAATGTTAAAAATAAACGCATATTCAGGGTGTTGCATCCCTCTGTGACACACATCACACGAGGAAAAACCACAAAGCATCGCCCCAACACGTCCAGGAGTGACGTTTTTTGTCACCACCCCTAACACAAGCCGACCAGCATATTTCAGCGACATGTCTTTGAGAAAGATCAAAGCTGAGACCCACCCCGCTTTCCAAACCCCGGCCATGCATCTAAACTCTGTGTTCATAAACACGAGTTTCAGCCACTTATAAGACTTTCCTCAGAGCATTTATGGCGAGCAGCAACCGAAACGTGACCCTGACGGGCCTGGCCCGGCGATTTGTGGATGACGGGCTTCTGGATGAAGACACCGCCAAAGATGCCTTTATTCAGGCCTCCCAGAACCGCATTCCTCTAATTACCTATCTTACCCAAAACCAATTGGCCGACAGCTCCAAACTGGCGTTTTCCGCAGCTATGGAGTTTGGTGTGTCGGTGATGGACCTGGACGCCTTTTTGCCGGACATGATGCCGGAGAAGGTGGTGGACGAGAAGCTGGTGCGCAAACACAACGCCCTGCCCCTCTACAAACGCGGCAACCGGCTGTTTATTGCAGTATCAGACCCCACCAACATTCAGGCATTGGATGAAATCAAGTTCAACACCGGTCTGAGTACCGATGCCATCCTGGTGGATGATGCCAAGCTGCGGTCAGCCATCGAAAGGTATCTTGAATCCAGCGATAGCTCCATGGGAGACCTGGATGACGCAGACCTTGAGGGTGTAGAAACCGAGGGCGGCGATCAGGACGACGATGGCGCCGTGACCGAGGTAGATGATGCCCCCATCGTGAAGTACGTCAACAAGATGCTGCTTGACGCCATTCGTGGCGGCGCGTCTGACGTTCACTTTGAGCCTTATGAGAAAACCTACCGCGTTCGTTACCGGACAGACGGTATTTTGAAAGAGATTTCCCGCCCCTCCATCAAGCTGGCACCCAAGATTTCCGCCCGGGTAAAAATCATGGCGCAGCTGGATATTTCCGAGCGGCGGGTGCCCCAGGACGGCCGGATCAAGATGAAGCTGTCCAAAACCAAGGCCATCGACTTTCGGGTAAACACCCTGCCCACCTTGTGGGGTGAGAAGATCGTTCTGCGAATCCTGGACCCAAGCCAGGCCAAGCTGGGCATTGATGTGCTTGGCTATGAAGAAGAACAGAAGAAGTTATACATGGACGCCCTGGCTCAACCCCAAGGCATGATCCTGGTGACCGGGCCGACCGGCTCCGGTAAAACGGTGTCTCTGTATACCGGCCTGAACATTCTGAACACGCCGGCCATCAACATTTCCACGGCGGAAGATCCGGCCGAGATTAACCTGGAAGGCATTAACCAGGTTAACGTGAACACCCGGGTGGGTCTGGGCTTTGCGGAAGCACTGCGAGCCTTCCTGCGGCAAGACCCGGACGTAATCATGGTGGGGGAGATCCGGGATCTGGAAACCGCCAACATTGCGATCAAGGCGGCACAAACCGGGCACCTGGTGCTATCCACGTTGCACACCAACAGCGCGGCGGAAACCCTGACCCGAATGATGAACATGGGGGTACCGGCCTTCAACATTGCCACTTCGGTCAGCCTGATTATTGCCCAGCGTCTTGGCCGGCGGCTGTGCAGCTGCAAGCAGCCCATGGACGTGCCAAAAGACGTGCTTTTGAAGGAAGGGTTCACACAAGAACAAATTGATACAGGCTTCACGTTGTACCGCCCAAAGGGCTGTGATAAATGCACTAGTGGATACAAAGGCCGCGTCGGGATTTACGAGGTGGTAAAGATTACCGAAGAGCTGGCGAGCATGATTATGGAAGAAGCCAGTTCCATCAAAATTGCAAAACAGGCGCAGGCAGAAGGCTTCGCTAACCTGAGACAATCGGCGCTGCTTAAAGTGATGCAGGGTGTGACCAGTCTTGAGGAAGCCAACCGCGTTACGAAGGATTAAGCATGGCAGAAAAAGCGCAAAAGCTGGAATCGTACGTTTGGGAAGGCAAGGATCGCAAAGGTAACAAAGCCAAGGGGGAGCTGACCGGCTCCAACCTGGCGTTGGTGAAAGCCCAATTGCGAAAGCAAGGCATTATCCCGGACAAGGTTAAAAAGAAGCCCAAACCACTGTTTGGCGGCAGCAAAAAAATAACGCCGTTTGATATAGCCATGCTCACTCGCCAGCTGGCTACCATGATGAAAGCCGGCGTGCCGTTGGTGCAGAGCTTTGACATCGTAGCTGACGGCCTTGAGAACAAAGGCTTGCAGGAACTGGTCATGAACATCCGGAATGACATTTCTTCCGGTACCGGCTTTGCCGCTTCCTTGCGCAAATACCCGAAGCATTTTGACAACCTGTATTGCAACCTGGTGGATTCCGGCGAGAAAGCCGGTGCGCTGGAGCAAATGCTGGATCGAATTGCCCTGTATCTTGAGAAAACCGAACTGCTGAAGAAGAAAGTCAAAAAGGCGATGACCTACCCAATCGCCGTTATTGTGGTGGCCATTGTGGTTACTGCCATTTTGCTGGTGAAAGTGGTGCCGCAGTTTGAAAGCCTGTTCCAAGGCTTTGGCGCTGATCTTCCGGTATTCACCCAGATGGTGGTCAACCTCTCGGAATGGATGCAAACCTGGTGGTTTGTGGTGCTCCTGGGCATCGTAGGTACGATTTATCTCTTCAAAGAATCCAAGCGCCGCTCACAGAAGTTTTCGGACCTTGTTGATAAATACGTTCTTAAATTACCGATCGTTGGTGAAATTCTTGACAAGTCCGCCGTTGCCAAATTCGGCCGGGTGCTTTCAACAACCTTTGCAGCCGGTGTTCCCCTGGTGGATGCTCTGGATTCCGTGGCCGGTGCCACCGGTAACGCGGTCTACCGGGATGCGATCATGAACATCAAGAACGATGTATCCAGCGGTACTCAGTTGCAGGCATCTATGCGCGAACAGGACATCTTCCCGGTGATGGCCGTGCAACTGACCGCCATTGGTGAAGAGTCGGGTAACCTGGACGACATGCTGGAGAAGGTCGCCGTGCATTACGAGGCCGTGGTAGACGACATGGTCGATAACCTGACCACACTTATGGAGCCCATGATCATGGCCGTCCTGGGTGTGCTGGTTGGCGGCTTGATCATCGCCATGTACCTGCCGATCTTCCAGATGGGTCAGGTTGTTGGCTGAGTTTTCGCCTTAGTCGCCCGGCCACACCCTATTACCCCGCTCCCTCCCCGGGAGCGGGGTCCATTTTCAGCTCAAAACGAGTGCTTTAATGCCTACCCTCGACGTTTTTCTCTCCACCCCCTGGCTTCTCTACTTCACAGTGATTCTTTTCTCGCTTTGCATTGGCAGTTTTCTGAACGTGGTCATCCTGCGCCTGCCCAAAATGATGCAGCAGGAATGGCGCTGCCAGTGTGAGGAGTTTCTGGAAGTCCCGGATAAACAGCGAAAAGCCGACACGCCCATATCGCTGTCCAAACCGGCCTCTACTTGCCCGTCTTGCGGCCATAAGATTCGTGCCTGGGAGAATATCCCGGTGATCAGCTGGCTTGCGCTGCGGGGCAAGTGTTCTTCCTGCAAGACACCTATCTCCGTGCGCTATCCGGCCATTGAGGCGATTACCGCGTTGTTTTCGGTAGTAACCGTAGCTTTGCTGGGGCCAACGGAGTCAGCCTTGTGGGCATTGCTGTTGGTGTGGTCGCTGATTGCTTTAACGATGATAGATTTTGATACCCAGCTGTTGCCAGACAGCATTACCTTGCCGCTGATGTGGCTGGGGCTGGTGTTAAATTATTTTGGCGTGCTGACGGATTTTCAGAGCGCTTTCTGGGGCGCGGTGGCGGGGTATTTGTCGCTGTGGTCGGTGTATTGGCTGTTCAAACTGGCGACTGGCAAGGAGGGCATGGGGCATGGTGACTTCAAGTTGTTGGCGGCGCTGGGGGCCTGGCTGGGGTGGCAGTTGTTGCCTGCGGTGATTTTGCTGTCGTCTTTGGTGGGGGCGGTGGTTGGTATTGCGCTGATGGTGTTCAAGAAGCATGGGCGGGAGGTGCCGATTCCGTTTGGGCCTTATCTGGCGGCGGCTGGGTTGTTGGGGCTTTGGTTTGGAGGGGAGATTTTGGGGATTTGGTTTGGGGTT
>NZ_JACUUB010000131.1 GCF_014859525.1 Marinobacter sp. | reverse complement strand
AAACCGCTACGAGCACATCCATGTGCGCTTCTCTCAGGCCATCCTTGGCCTTCGACATTTCCGGAAGGGCATCCCGCCAACCCCTTGGCATGCTTTGGGTGCGGGATTCTCGGAAAGACACCCCACCAGGCCCTCGTCGTACTTTGGGTGCTGGCTTCCTGAACACTCTGGAAGCCCCTGGCTTGGAACGGCGTTTACTTGTTCAGGAACAGCTCGCGCCCGATCAGCATCCGCCGGATCTCCGACGTACCAGCGCCGATTTCATAAAGTTTGGCATCCCGCAGCAGGCGGCCAGTCGGGTAGTCGTTGATGTAGCCGTTGCCGCCGAGCAGCTGGATGGCGTCCAGGGCGAGTTTGGTGGCCATTTCGGCTGAGTAGAGGATGGCGCCGGCGGCGTCTTTGCGGGTGGTTTCGCCGCGGTCGGCGGACATGGCGACCATGTAGACGTAGGATTTGGCGGTGTTCATCCAGGTATACATGTCGGCCACTTTGCCCTGTACCAGTTCGAATTCGCCGATGGCCTGGCCGAATTGTTTGCGTTCGCGGATGTAAGGGACGACCACGTCCATGGCAGCTTGCATGATGCCCAGCGGGCCGCCGGAGAGGACGAGGCGTTCGTAGTCGAGGCCGCTCATGAGCACTTTGGCGCCGTTGCCTTCGCCGCCGAGGATGTTTTGACGGGGGACTCTGCAGTCTTCGAATACCAGTTCGCAGGTGTTGGAGCCGCGCATGCCGAGTTTGTCGAGTTTCTGGTGACGGCTGAAGCCTGGTGCGGCGCGTTCGACGATGAAGGCGGTGACGCCTTTGGAGCCGGCTTTTACGTCGGTTTTGGCGTAGATCACGTAGGTGTGCGCGTCCGGGCCGTTGGTGATCCACATTTTGGTGCCGTTGAGCACGAAGTGGTCGCCTTCGTCGCGGGCACTGAGCTTCATGGAGATGACGTCGGAGCCGGCGTTGGGCTCAGACATGGCGAGGGCGCCGATGTGTTCGCCGCTGATTAGTTTGGGCAGGTATTTCTGTTTCTGTTCTTCGGTGCCGTTGCGGTGGATCTGGTTCACACACAGGTTGGAGTGAGCACCGTAAGACAGGCCAACGGAGGCGGAGGCGCGGCTGATTTCTTCCATGGCGATCACGTGCGCCAGGTAGCCCATGTCGGAGCCGCCGTATTGTTCGCCTACGGTGATACCCAGCAGGCCCATGTCGCCCATTTTCCGCCACAGGTCCATGGGGAACTCGTTACTGCGGTCGATTTCCTCGGCACGGGGGGCGATTTCAGTGGCGGCGAAGCCGTTGATCTGTTCGCGCAGCATGTCGAGGGTTTCGCCGAGACCGAAATTGAGTTCTGAGTATTGTGATTTCATCGTTGGCTGCCTTGTTGTTATTCAATCGGGGTCTGTTTGCTCCGCCACGGTCAGGTGGTGGTTGGTTCGGATTCTTTGGCTTTGATGCCCTGCTGTTTCTTTTTCTTCTGCAATTCGTCCAGTGATTCTCGGCACCGGGCTTCGGCGGTGTCTATTTCCATTTCGGCCTGCACGATATCGTTCTTCTGCTGTTCGAGCTGGTCCCGCCGGGCGCCGAGGATTTCCAGCATTTTCAATAACTGCTTTTCGTTACCGGTCAGGGTTTCATCCCACAGATCAAACAGTTCTTTGGTTTCCGCCAGGGAGAAGCCCATGCGCTTGCCCCGGAGAATCAGCTTCAACCGAACCCGGTCTTTGGTGCTGAAGATGCGGGTCTGGCCCCTTCGGGCGGGCTTGAGCAGGCCCTGATCCTCGTAGAATCGGATGCTTCGGGTTGTTACATCGAACTCCTGAGAGAGCTCGCTGATGCTGAAGGTTCTTTTTTCGTTCATCACGATTTCCTTTTTAGACCAAGGTTAGATAAAGTTTACGTAAACGTAAAGCGGTTTCCGGCAACCGGATTTGCCACAAGCGAACGAATAACAACAGGTGAGTGATATGACCTACCACGCCGATCAAGAAGAATTGGCCATGTTTCGGGAGTCGGTGATTAAGGCTCTGGAAGCCGAGGTGAAACCGCACTACGAAGCCTGGGAGAAAAGCGGCATCGTGCCTCGGGAGCTCTGGAACACCCTGGGCAACGCCAGTTTACTGTGTGTCGATGTGGCGGAAGACTGCGGCGGCATTGGTGCGCCTTTCCAGTTTTCTGTGGTGGTGGGCGAAGAAATGGCCCGCATGGGCTTCGGGGCGTTGTCTACCAATGTAATGGTGCATTCGGACATCGTCGCGCCTTACCTCAGCCACATCGGCAGCGAGGCACAACGCCAGCAATGGTTGCCAAAGATGGTGTCCGGTGAAGCCGTGGGCGCCATCGCCATGACCGAGCCGGGTGCCGGCAGCGACCTGCAGGCGATGCGCACCAGTGCGGTCAAGGACGGCGACGACTACATCCTGAACGGCTCCAAGACGTTTATCACCAACGGCCAGCATGCCGATATGGTGATCGTCGCCGCCAAAACCGACCCGAAAGCCGGTGCCCGTGGCATCAGTTTGTTCCTGGTGGACACCTCACTGCCGGGCTTCAGCAAGGGCCGCAACCTCGACAAAATCGGCCAGCACTCGGGCGACACCTCCGAGCTGTTCTTCTCAGACATGCGCATTCCCTCATCCGCTTTGCTGGGCGAGGAAGGGCAGGGCTTCATGTACCTGATGCGCGAACTGCCCCGCGAACGCCTGGTGATCGGTGCCTTGGGTGTCGCCGCCGCCCGAGGCTCGCTGGATCTCACTATCGCCTACGCCCAGGAGCGGATGCTGTTCGGCCAGAAGCTGGCCCAACTCCAGAACACCCGCTTCGAAATCGCCCGTATGGAAACCGACTACCGCATCAACAAGGCGTTCGTTGACCAGTGCATCCGCGAATACGAAGACGGCCAGCTCGATGCGCCGACCGCGTCCATGGCCAAATACAGCGCCACCGAAATGCAGTGCCGGGTAGCCGATGGCTGCTTGCAGCTGTTCGGCGGCTACGGTTACACCACCGAATATCCAATCTCCCGGAACTTTATCGATGCCCGGGTGCAGCGGATTTACGGCGGTACGTCTGAGGTCATGAAAGAAATTATTGCTCGTTCGGTGCTTGGGCGCTGAGGGATCTGGCTTGGGCTCCTGGCCTTCCCGTTTTGCGGGCGGGCTTGCGGGGTGGCTGTTGGGCATCGGCGGGTAGTCGCTTGATAAAAGCACTTGTCGTTTTTGCACCCGGGAAGGGAAAGGCTCGATTTGGTGCAACGCTCACGCTTATTTCGGAGAGCTTCCGTTGACGTTGATCATGCACGGTAAGCGATGATTTGCTAGGCTCTCGTGCAACCAGGACATGCCAACGGGAGCGCCACGGGTGACAAAACGCCACGAATTTATTGAAGAATCCCGAAAACAATGGAGCTCAGAGCCAGCGTTTATTTTTTCCATGGCGGCCGCAGCCGTGGGGCTCGGGAATCTTTGGCGCTTCCCCTACATGGTGGGGGAAAACGGTGGTGGCGCCTTTGTGGTGGCGTATCTGCTGGCGCTGGTCGTGGTGGTTCTGCCGATCATGATCCTGGAAGTTGCTGCAGGCCGGCTGTCTGAGGGCAGCACGGTTCAGACCTTCCGGCAGGTCAACCGGTTTGGTGCCATCTATGGCTGGTTTGTGGTGTTGATTACCATGGCCATCACCAGTTACTACCTGGTTATAACTGGCTGGACGCTGGGTTATGCCGTGGATGCCGTCACCGATGATCTGCGCGTATTCAGCGAATACAGCGAAGGCTATAACTCGCTCTGGTACTTCCTGATCGTAACCGTGCTGGCGGCCATTATCCTGGCGCGGGACGTCAAGGCCATCGAAGTCTTCTCGAAAATGCTGATGCCGGTTTTGTTGCTGGTGATGATCGGGCTCATGCTGTTTGCCTCCACCACGCCCGGCTGGGAGCAGACCAAATCCTTCTTCTTTGATGTCGACTGGGGCCGGCTGGCGGATGGCCGGTTGTGGGCCTTTGCATTTGGTCAGGCGTTTTACACCCTGGCCATCGGGCAGGGCTATCTGGTGACTTACGGCAGTTTTATTCCCCGCAAAACCCATGTGCCTCGCGCCTGCCTGGTGGTGGCCGGCACCGAAACCAGTGTTGCCTTGCTGGCAGGCTGGATGATCTTCCCGTTTGTGTTCAGTCTGGGCATGGAGCCCGCCGAGGGCAGCCAGCTGGCGTTTGTGACCATGCCCCAGGTGTTTGAGGACATGCGCGGGGGTTACTGGATTGGCATTCTGTTTTTTGGCTTGTTCTTCATGGCCGCGTTCAGTTCCAGCCTGGCGGGTCTGAAAGTGATGATTGCCGCAGTGGCGGAAGAGTTTCGCATGAGCAATGCAAAGGCTGTCAC
>NZ_JACUUB010000130.1 GCF_014859525.1 Marinobacter sp. | reverse complement strand
TATTGGGAGCCACAGGCCTGACCGGTCGCATGGTGGTTGAAAAGTTGCTAAAGCACACCGGTGTCTCATCCGTGGTGGTGCCGGTGCGCCGCTCACTGGGCCTGAAGAGCCCTAAGCTGGCGGAGCATCTGGTTGACTTTGACGCGCTGGAATCGCACTCGGAGATCTTCAAGGTTGATGCCCTGGTCTGTTGCCTGGGCACTACGATCAAGAAAGCGGGCTCGCAAGAGGCATTCCGTAAGGTGGACTACGAATACGCACACAGGGCGGCCAAGTTGGCCAGGGCGGCGGGCGTTAACCGATTGATCCTGATGTCTGCTATCGGGGCCTCGGCTCAGTCCACGGTTTTCTACAGTCGGGTGAAAGGCGAGTTGGAGGATGCGGTGCGAGGCCTTGGGTTCGATTATCTTTCCATTTATCACCCAAGCCTGTTGCTGGGGGACAGAAAGGAACATCGCACCGGTGAGGCCATAGGCATGGCGGTTATGCCGCTGGCCAATCGTGCCTTGATTGGACCACTGCAAAAGTATCGGGCCATTGAGGCGGAGGTGGTTGCGGCGGCGATGGTGAATGAGTTGATTGAATCCGCAGAGGCCAAAGACTCCCGGCCCGTGATTAACGTTCGGGAGTACGATGATATCCGGAGGTTGGCCAAACAGGGTTAGGCAAGCTGCCCTTGGTTCAGTCTTTCGAAGCTTTTCGGTAAGAGTCTGCGACAGGCCTGGGCGTGCCATGCTGGATGTACTTGTGGGCGTACCACTCGAAGCCATTGGTAAAGATCAGGGCGATGGGAAAACCAATCATGGTCTGGCCTCTTTTTGTGATGGTTGTTTTATCCTGCCATAACTTAAGCTCATGCTTCTGGGCTTATTGCGCCTGCTATCAACGCCCTGCTGCTGAGATTCCTCGGACCAGCCAGGTTCTGGTTTCCTTGGGATCTATGACCGCATCAATTTCCAGATAACTGGCGACGTTGATGGCTTTGCCCTGTTCATAAGCCTTGGCGACCAGGTAGTCGAACATCTTCTCGCGAGCTGCGTCATCGGGTTGGGCTGCCAGCTCCTTGGCAAATCCCAGGCGTACCGCCCCTTCCAGCCCCATCGGGCCGAACTCTCCGCTCGGCCACGCTGCCGTAAAAAACGGCGTCAGCAGGCTGCCGGCGGCCATGGCTTGTGCGCCGAGTCCGTAAGCCTTGCGCAGAACCACGGTGTAGAAGGGCACCGATAGTTTGGCTGCGGCCAGGAACATGTTAGAGACGCGACGCACGGTGGCCTGTGTTTCCGCCTCTGGCCCAACCATAAACCCGGGGGTATCACACAACGACAGAATAGGCAGGTTATGAGCGTTACAGAGTTCCATGAACCGGCTCGCCTTATCGCCCGCTGCAGCATCGACGGCGCCTCCCAGGTGCATAGGGTTGTTGGCGATCAGGCCCATGGGGCGGCCCTCGATGCAAATGAACGCGGTAATTAACCCAGGCGCGAATTGGCGGCGGAGCTCCAGAACGCTGTCGCTATCAGCGAGCGCTTGGATGACCTCCCGGATGTCGTAAACGCGCATGCGGTTTTCGGGAATCAGATGGCGAAGCCTGCGCTGATCTGTGCAGGTCCATTCCGCGAGGGAACCCTGAAAATACGACAGATACTGTTTGGCGACGGCGACAGCTTCGGCCTCGTCTTCGACCACCACATCGATCACGCCATTGGGCCCCATCACGGAAACCGGCCCGATCTCGTCGGGGGCATACCGGCCCAGTCCGCCGCCTTCGATCATCGCCGGGCCTGCCATGCCCAGGTTGGCATTTCTTGTGGCGATAATCGTGTCGCAACACCCCAGCAGGGCCGCGTTGCCGGCAAAGCAACGACCGGAAACGATGCCAACCGTTGGCACCTTGCCCGAGAGCCGAGCCATGCTGATGAAGCTTTGGCAGTCGAGGTAAGAAACACCGTTAGTGTCGGTATCGGATGGGCGGCCGCCGCCACCCTCGGCAAACAGCACCAGCGGAATTCGCCACTGTTCTGCCAGGGCAAGTAGCCGGTCCGTTTTCCGGTGGTTTGCCAGTCCCTGGGTGCCGGCAAACACGGTGTAATCGTAAGCCATGGTGGCGCAACCGGAGGCTGCGGCGCCGAAGCGCTCGGCGTTGACGGTGCCGATGGCGGTGATCAGCCCGTCTGCGGGACTTAATTCAATCAATGTGTCCACCGACCGGCGGCGCCGTTGGGCGGCCAGCGCCAGTGCCCCGTATTCGTTGTAGCTGTCTGGGTCGAGCAGATCCTCGACGTTCTCCCGGGCGGTTCGCTGGCTGGTCCGGCGGCGCTTTGCGACCGCGTCGGGGCGATGCTCATCGGTTAACGCATCGTGGCGCTCGAAGACCTCCGCCAGATCAGCCCGGATGTGATCGAGATCGATGGTCTGCTCGGTTTGAATGGCGTCGGCGCTGACCGCTGAGGGTTCCAGGATCAGCAAAGCTTCACCCTCAGTTACCGTTGAGCCTGATTCGGCGAGAACCGTTTGAACGATGCCTGACTGACTGGCTTGCACGATGAATTCCATCTTCATAGCCTCAAGCACCGCAACGGTCTGGCCCGCCGCAATGGCATCGCCTTCCCGGACCTCAACACTCACGAGCGTGCCGGCACTGGGCGCTGCGATGCTGACGGCGCCGTCGGGTAGCAATGGTGTGTTCAGTTTCGTGTCTTGCCTCGCTTCGGTTGTGTCAAAGTGACGCTTCGGGTGCTTGCTTTCGGAGACTGAGGGGGCCAGCTCTGAAAGCTGGTTTTCCACGAATCGAGTGTTGACTTGCCAGGCTTCCACGGCCGGGTGGTGCAGCAGGTTTTGCAGCAGGCCGATATTGTTGACTACGCCGTCCAGTCGGAATTCACACAGCGCACGATAAAGCCGTCGAAGAGCCGATGGGTAATCCGGGCCATGGGCGATCAGCTTCGCGAGCAGGGAGTCATAGGCGGGATTGATGGCGTAGCCGGTATAACCTGAACCATCCACCCGCAGGCCGGGCCCTGTTGGCGGTTCATAGACCGTGAGCGTGCCGGCTGCGGGCATGGTGGTGCCATCGGAACGAAGGGTTTCGGCGTTGATCCGGGCCTGAATGGCCACGCCGCGCACGGCCGGCGGGGTGTCCAGGGCCAGTTCAGATAAGGTTTGGCCAGATAGAAGCTTTAACTGGGTCTGGACCAGGTCAATACCGGTGACTTCCTCGGTGACGGTATGCTCTACCTGAACCCTCGGGTTGGCTTCCATGAAGTAGAACCGACCGGGCTGATCTTCGTCTACCAGAAATTCGAAGGTGCCCAGCCCCTGGTAGTTGACCGCTTTTGCCATGACCAGGGCGCAGTTGATCATCTCGTCCCGGAGCGCGGAATCAAGGCCCGGGCTTGGGGCTACTTCGATGAGTTTCTGGTTGCGCCGCTGGATGCTGCAGTCCCGTTCCCACAGGTGGGAGACCGCACCGGTGCCATCTCCCAGAATCTGAATTTCAATATGGCGGGCGCAGCCAATCAGTTGTTCGACATACAGATCACCATTGCCAAAGGCGGCTTGTGCTTCAGATCGGCAGCGGCTGAAGGCTTGTTCCAGCTCGTCCTTGCTGGTGACTGCGCGAATGCCGCGCCCGCCGCCACCGGCGACCGCCTTGAGCATCAGGGCGCCATGCTGGGCCAGAAAGGCTTCTGCCGCCTCCTGGCTAACCGGGCTGTTGATACCGTTGACCAAGGGCACCTGACAGCGCTCTGCCAGGGCCCTGGCAGAGGATTTATTGCCGAATAATTCCAGCACATCCGGCGCCGGCCCGATGAACACCAACCCTGCCTGCTTACACTGACGAGCGAACTCGGCGTTCTCCGCCAGAAATCCGTAACCGGGGTGAATGGCATCGCACTCGTGGGCCTTGGCCACGGTAATCAGTTGTGCCATGTCCAGATAGGCTTTCACGCCACGGCCTTTCAGGGGCACGGATTCGTCTGACTGGCGGGTATGCAGGCTGTTTGAATCGTCCTCAGCAAACACGCTGACGGTTCGTATGTTCAGCTCGCTGCAGGCGCGGGCAATGCGAATGGCGATTTCACCGCGGTTGGCGATTAGGACAGATCTGAACATCATGGCGCTTCATCCCGGAGACAGGTTCTTGTTCTGGTTTTTGGATGTCTCCATCCTAGGAAGCGGGTAATGATGAGGCAAATGAATTTTATTGAAGGTTAGCTATAAGCAGGAGTGATGAACTCCTGCCCATAGGGTTCTTGTCTCGGGCGAGGCAAGATCATTCGTTGGAGTTTGCAGAGCTCCGCGAACGAATCCTGGCGAGAACCTGTTCGCCACTGCTCTGTCCATTGCTGATGCCGGCGGCTTTCAGTTTCGAATCCAGGGTGTCGTCTTCCTGTTCCCGGTCCAGCTCTGTCAACGCCGCCTCGATATCTTCCGCTTCGGC
>NZ_JACUUB010000041.1 GCF_014859525.1 Marinobacter sp. | reverse complement strand
CCGGTTCAAGTGCTTCTGGTGAGTTTGATCCGAGAAAAGGCGAAGTTCACTTTCAAGCGAGGTTAGAAGGGCAGTTTGCTCTGGCTCAAGGCAAAGTGGGTATAGAGCAGGCATTTCCTGTGAATAATCGGTCGGAAATCCAGATCCCTTACCGGGTTGGCGGTTGGGACGGCGAGCGGAGAATTGCTTCGCTGGGGCATTTCCAGGCGGCGATTATGGCTTCGCTTTCTGGATTTGCCGGTGCCTCAGCACTTGTTGCCGGTAATGTTCATGTATCTACTACCGATGGCCTTCCAACTATAAAAGGAATCGCTGCAAGACAGAACGGGCAGAAAGCAGAGATAGAAGGTGGTGTATTTGCGGGTATCCGCGGCGGGTGTGAAGTTTCAGGTGAGCTGCGCTGGAGAGATGTTCTAACTGAAGCGCGAGAGTGGGATAGGCTCTGTAGTATCGGGAAGAAGGTCGAGGCTGCGTTTGGTGCAGGAGCGGAGTTTAATATTCGATTGCACTTCAGTGAAACCACAGGAAAGTTTTATTGCAATGCCCACGCAGGGCTCGTTTTGGGTGCCGGAGCCGCAGGGAGTTTTCTACTAGAGGTCGAAACGCAAAAAATCCTCCGTATGCTGCACTTCGTCTACAACGCCCTGATGGAAGTGGATTTCCGATATTTGGAACTTTTTGACCAAAGAACATCCGCGTTCGATTGGTACCAGCGGATGAGCTTGTATGCTCTTTGTCGTGGCCTGACCGCTGTTGACGCGGCGGCGGAATTTGCAGTGATTGCGATGGATCACATTCGTGAGTTGGTAAATGATGTATTTGTTTCTCGAAAACGCGAGCGAGAAGGAGCAGAGCTCGCCAAAAATATTGTGAGGGATATTAACTCTAACGAGTTTTCTGTGTTCCTGCACTCCCCACCAGAAGTGAAAGGCGTAGTACTGGATAATATTCTTTACGATTGGTGGGTCACGCCTCAGGTTTGGAGCAATAACGATATCAAAATACAAGCGGTAACCGAGATCGTGAATTCTTTTCAGGGTTGGCGAGACTTCGAGGAAACTGTAGTTCGCATGAACCCGGAGGGTGTTGCTCAGCGAGAGGAGTTTGACAGCAATTTTGAACGGCTATTCGGTTTTATGGGCAAGACCAAATCAGATCAGCAGCTTTTTATCATGGGACTGCAGGGACAGGTTGCAGTCGCAGGTCGCCCGGTGAAAATGGATCCATTTGATGTATGTCGTATGTGTAGCATTGGCTAAGGAAGCTCTTCTCATGTTGAGTATTAACGTGTTTAAGGTAACTGGCTCGCTTTTATTGTCGTTCGTATTGATTGCGTGCGGATCACTATCGGGAGATGAAGAGTGGCCTAAGTCGGCGAAGATGATTGCATATCAAGCGGTCGATAATCAGGTGTTTGTTCAGGGAGGCTCTTTCCAGCTTGGAGATGTGGGGAGGCCTGATGGTTCACCTTACATGGCATTAACCGACCATGCACGTCCTCCAGTTGAGGTGCAAGTTGATAGCTATTCCATCTCCCGATATGAGACGACCTGGGGCGAGATGGAAGTTTATTACAAGGATGTTGGGCGAGCTCACCTATACGAGGATAAGTATACTGCTAGCAAATACACGACAGCCTCGAATGACCCTCTGTCGCCCCACTATTATCGCAAACCCGCTAGGGTGCCCAATTACTTGGAGGCTGAACTTTACTGTGCATGGCTGGCTGACCATACAGGCTTGCCCTTTGCGTTGCCGACTGAGGCTCAGTGGGAATATGCGGCTCGGAGCCGGGGACAGAATGTTCCCTACGCGACGGATACAGGTGAAGAGGACAACGACACCTATTTGCAGCGCCCCAAAGAATACATTGACCCAAGTATTCCCCCGTCCGGTAATATGCTTAGTCACTCCTCCCTTGTTATGGAGCGCCGACCAGTTGGGACCTACCCTCCGAACCCTCTTGGCCTCCATGATATGACTGGAAATGTGGCGGAATGGACTCAGGATTGGTTTCAGAAGGACTACTACAAGTATGCACCTTACGATAATCCGAGTGGCCCATCAGAGCCGGTAAACTCGGATAAACCAGAAAAAACAGTTCGCGATTGGGCTGGGAAGGGTGGTGGTTTTGGCGGAGGTGGCACGGTGTTCGTCCGGAGTGGGGTTGACATTAATGCTCCCGGTACGGGCTTTCGCTGTGTCGTTAACCAGCCAGAACCCATCAAATAACCCTTAATTGCCCGAAAATGCCAAGATAAATTTAAAATACTGTCCGGGATTAGTTGACCACTACAGTATGATATGACTGGGAATGTTGCTGAATGGACGAGAGATTGGTTCCACCCCGGATACGCTCATCTTGATTCGACTAACCCAGTGGCAGAGCGACCGCACAGCAAACACCCTAATCGAAGGGTAGTGAGGGACTTGGCCGGCCATGGTGATCACACTGGTGGGTTGGCAACCGTCTATGCGAGACATGGTGAGGATGTTAATTCACCGGACCAAGGGTTCCGCTGCGTCGTCAATCATTCCAAACCTATCAATTAGTTGCCTCTGAAAATCCTCAAGTACACCTTCACTGTCATCGGCGTAGCCATGCTGTTTGGCGCTTTTGCCAGCTACAACAGCACCTCGGCCTTTATCGATCGGGCGACCGAAACCAGCGGGATAGTGACTGAGCTTGTATATTCCCGCTCCAGTGATTCCAGCAGCTATTATCCGGTCGTGGCATTTCAGGATGCCAGTGGCCGAGAGATTGAGTTTCAGTCCCGCGCCGGCTCAAACCCTCCCTCCTTCAGGCGCGGTGAGCGGGTTTCTGTACTTTATGAGCCCTCAGCGCCGGAGAACGCGCAGATCAACAGTTTCTTTTCCCTGTGGGGGATGTCATTGATCGTTGGCGGGCTCGGCCTGGTGTTTGTGTTGGTCGGTGGCGGGATGGTGCTGTTTGGTGTTCTGAAGGGGCGATCAAAAGCCTACCTGGAACAGCATGGCACCGAAGTACTCGCAAAATTTGCGTCGGTTGAGCAGAACACCAGCCTCACGGTCAACGGCCGGAATCCATTCCGCATTGTCTGCCAGTGGCAACACCCGCAAACGGGGGAGCTGCATGTGTTTCGGAGCGACAACCTGTGGTTTGATCCCAGCGACCACATTCATCAGGAGACCGTGCCGGTTCTGGTGGATGAATCCAACCTCAAACGTCACTGGGTGAACACGTCATTTCTGCCCAAGTTAGCCGGTTAGTCTTGCTTTAAACTGCAGTAACGCCCGCCAGCCAAAGTAGCTGGCGGGCTCTCTACCTCAAGGGTTCACATTCACCAGCAAATTCGGTGACCCGTTCAGGTTGGTCAGCTGATTCTGGCTTGCCTGGTTGCGGAGCGTCTGAGCAACCTGTTCCGGTGTCAGCCCTGGGTTCAGGCTGAGTAGTAGCGCGGCGGCGCCAGCCACGTGGGGCGAGGCCATAGAGGCCGCTATCATCGTGGAAGTTCACACGCCGCTGGCACGGCTAATACTGGTTACGATGGGCCAACCGAACAGGCGTACTTCTTTTCAAACCGACGATCTGCCCAGGTTTCATAAACCCGTTTTGCGATCGGATAAATCACCGGCCACAACAGAGGCTTGAGCAACCAGCCAAACGGTGTGTGAGACCAGGCACGAACATTGGCCGGCAAGCCGATTACCCATTCACCACTCCAGGTCATCAGGTGCAATCGTCTAAGAAGTTCTTCACGTGTTGGCAACTGTGCGTTGTGCGCATTCTGCTCGTGGATATCGGCAAAGATCAGGTCGCCACGTTGTAACTTTCTGAGCGTGCGGATTTCCTTGGCGCATAGTGGGCAGCGTCCGTCGTAGAAAAGGGTGTCGTAACGTGGTGGCATCTGGTTCTCCGGTTCAACTCAGGCTTCGTGCCTTTGTATACGCTGTCGGCAATGCCCCCGGTTCAGTTTTGTGCTCAGGCGAATGGTAATTGTTTGATAATGCTTACGCGAAGCTGGATGAATACCCATAACACATCCTGACACCTTCAATAAACTTTCCTATCCTGACGAGATAGATGAACTCATCAGATCAGGGAGTATCCATCACCGATGATCCCGGCTTCCATGAAAGCCATGGTCCTCACCGGCCATGGCGGCATCGAAAAACTTGAATACCAGGACATACCAGTGCCCACGCCGGCTGCCGGCCAGGTACTGGTGCAGGTAACTGCCACCGCCAAGAACAACACCGATCGCAAAGCCCGGGAAGGACTTTACCCCACCAAAAAAGGCGAGATGACGTCGTTCCAGATGGGGGGCAAGCCCACGTTGACGTTTCCGCGTATTCAGGGCGCCGACATCGCCGGCAGAGTGGTGGCGGTGGGCGAGGGCGTCAGTGAAACCCGTATCCGAGAGCGGGGCCTCCTGGACTTTAACATTTATACTGACGACCGCACCGATATCAACCTGACCCCGGACTACTACGGCCATGGCGCCGATGGCGGTTACGCCGAATACGTGGCCCTGCCGTCAGATCAGTTTCACCATATCCCAAACCCGGATCTTGCCGATGCCGAACTGGCGGCCATGGGAATGTGTTCCTACCAAACCGCCTACCACATGCTCACCTCTGCCAACGTGCAGGCGGGTGAGCGGGTTCTGGTGACCGGTGCCAGCGGCGGCGTGGGCACCGCACTGATCCAGCTTTGCCGGATCATCGGCGCTGTCCCTTACGCATTGAGCCAGAAAGACAAGGCCCAAACCCTGCTCGATCTGGGCGCCGAAGCGGTGTTGGATCGTAGTGACATGAGTACCTTTGTAGACCGGGTGAAGAAAGAAACCGGCGGCAAACCCCTGGATGCGGTGATGGATCTGGTGGGCGGCGAAATGACGGACAACTTCATAGACGCCATGATCTTCGACATGAACGCCCGCAGTACCTACCCGCGCCT
The DNA here is from genome assembly GCF_014859525.1 of Marinobacter sp. Classification (GTDB taxonomy): domain Bacteria; phylum Pseudomonadota; class Gammaproteobacteria; order Pseudomonadales; family Oleiphilaceae; genus Marinobacter. The sequence goes on along the minus strand of NZ_JACUUB010000041.1, from coordinate 20,574 downwards.
GAGCATTGCCGGGGCCAGCGGCGGCAATATCAGCGAGATTCTCTGGACCCGAATCTACCTGTATCAGGTGCAGATTTTCGGGGTATCCCACGGCACCCGTGAAGAAGCAAACCAGCTGATGACCTGGATTCGCGACGGCCATCTAAAACCCGTGCTACATGGCGCCTTCAAACTGTCAGAGCTGCACCGGGCGGAGGAGTACTTTGTCAATCGGGGCAGCAATTATCTGGGCAAGATCGTCATCGTGCCGGATGCCCAATGGCAAGCACACGGCCAACCTTTTGCGCTGGAGGCAGGCGGATGAAACCGGAACTCACCATTCAGTTGATGGATACCCACGCCGGCGGCGATGTCAGCCGTATTGTGACCGGTGGCATCACCGCTTTGCCCGGCGATACCGTGCGAGCCCAGATGGAGTATCTGCGGGATGACGCCGACGGCCTGCGCCGGCTGCTGTTGGAAGAACCCTATGGCATTCCCGAAATGTCTGTTGACCTGCTGGTGCCCGCCACTCATCCGGAAGCCGCCGCCGGATATATCATCATGGAAGTGATGGGCTACCCCATCTACTCCGGCTCTAACACCATCTGCACGGCAACGGCGGTTCTGGAAGCCGGTATCGTCCGCAAACAGGAAGGCAAACAACACTTCAAACTGGAATCTCCCGCCGGCCTGGTAAACGTTGAAGCCACCGTACGTGACGGCGTGGTGGAAGCCATCACCTGCGAAGGCCTGCCCAGCTACATTCACACCCATAACGCCAATATCACCGTGCCCGGCATCGGCAAGGTCAACTACAGCGTGGCCTACAGTGGCGGCTTTTACGCCCTGGTAGATGCCAAGTCACTGGGCTTCGACCTGACCCTGGATGAAGAACGCAGGTTGGCGGAAGCCGCCCATGCCATCGTTGAGGGTATCCAGGCTGAACGGGGCTTCTCCCATTACACTCTGGGCGACGTAGGCCCGCTGCCGTTCCTGCACTTTATGGGCCCGGTAGAACAAGTGGCCGAGGGCTACTACCGCTCCCGCTCCGCCACCTACGTGCACCCCGGCGTCATCTGCCGAAGCACCACCGGCACCGGCACCTCGGCAAGACTGGCACTCATGAACCACGAAGGCCGAATCAAACCCGGCGACAAGTTAGAAACCATATCCTTGCGGGAAACCGGGTTTATCGGTGAATTCACAGCCGTCGAGCAGGAAGGGGAATATCAGGTGGTCAAAAACAACATAACCGGCAAGGCCTATGTCATCGCCCGTTCCGACATCGTGGTGAACTGTGACGACCCGATGGTGGATTGCAAAGGCCTGACTCACATTCTCTCAACAGAAAATATAGCCTGACCCGATGACACATTCCCCACCTCCCAGCCCGCCCCCAATCCAAAACGGATGGGAGCCCAAGCCAGAAATCATCACCTGGGCCGCAACCGCCGCTTCTCCGCCCGCCGCATCCAGAACCACGCGATAAGTGCGATCACCGAGACCACGGCAATAATGATGGTCGCCAGCGCATTGATCTCCGGCGACACCCCCATCCGTACAGATGAGAACACCACCATCGGCAGCGTGGTTGCCCCCGGTCCGGAGACAAAGCTGGCAATCACCAGGTCATCCAGGGACAAAGTAAATGCCAGCAACCAGCCTGACACCAGCGCCGGCGCAATCACCGGCAGGGTAATTACGAAGAAGGTTTTCAGCGGCGTACAACCCAGATCCATGGCGGCTTCTTCGATGGACAGATCCACCTCCCGCAAACGGGCACTCACCACCACCGCCACATAGGCACTGCAGAAGGTGGTGTGGGCAATCCAGATGGTGGCCATGCCGCGGTCCACCGGCCAGCCGATCAGTTGCGCCATCTGCACAAACAGCAGCAACAGCGACAGGCCGGTGATCACTTCCGGCATCACCAGCGGCGCCGTGATCATGCTGGACAGCAGCGTTCGGCCGCGCATCATCTTGAACCGGGTGATTACAAACGCGCACAGGGTGCCCAGGCACACCGCCATGCTGGCGGAGTAGAAGGCAATGCGCAGGCTCATCCACACGGCAGACAGGATCTGCTCGTTGGCAAACAGGGAGCCGTACCATTTGGTGGAAAAACCGGCCCATACCGAGACTAACCGGGAGGCGTTGAAGGAATACACGATCAACACCACCATCGGCAGATACAGGAACAGCATGCCCAGCACCAGCATGGTCTTGGAGAAACCGGGAGCTCTTAGCCTAACCATTTTTTTCCATCTCCCGTGCCTGGAAGCGGTGGAACAGCACAATGGGCACCAGCAGCAACGCCAGCATCACAATCGCGAGTGATGAGGCTACCGGCCAGTCGCGGTTGTTGAAGAATTCTTCCCAAAGCACCTTGCCGATCATCAGGGTGTCCGGCCCGCCCAGCAGTTCCGGAATCACGAACTCGCCTACCGCCGGAATGAACACAAGCATGGAGCCCGCCAGAATGCCGGCTTTGGATAGGGGCAGGGTGATCGCCCAGAAAGTGCTCAGGCTGCGGCAGCCAAGATCCGATGCGGCCTCCAGCAGGCGTACGTCCAGCTTCACCAGGTTGGTATAGATGGGCAGGATCATGAACGGCAGGTAGGCGTAGACAATGCCCAGAATCACCGCGAAGTTGGTGTTCAGCATTTTCAGGGGCGAGTCGATCAGCCCCAGCCACATCAGGAACGTGTTCAGCAGGCCCTGATTGCCGAGAATGCCCATCCAGGCGTATACCCGAATCAGGAACGAGGTCCAGGACGGCAGCATCACCATCAGCAGCAACACCAGTTGCCAGTGCTTGGGCGCCCGGGCCATGGCATAGGCCATGGGGTAGCCAATCAGCAGGCAGAACAGGGTGGCCAGGAACGCGGTTTTCACCGAGCCCCAATAGGCGGCGATGTACAGGCTGTCGGAGGCCAGGAACAGGTAGTTGCCAAAATTGACCACCACCGACAGGGTGTTGTCTACCCAACGGAACACCGGCTCGTAAGGTGGAATCGCCATCACCGCCGAGGTCAGGCTGATCTTCAGCACCAGCGCAAACGGCAGCAGGAAGAACAACAGCAGCCAGGCGAAGGGTACCCCGAACACGACTCGCCGGTGGAATACCACTGCCCGCACCCGCTCGGCGAAGGGGGTTGCCAGAAGCTTCTTGGTCATGGCGTCAGTTCCAGAGCAGGATGGGGCTGGAGGCTTCCCAGGACACATAGACCCGGTCGCCCCAGGTGGGCCGCTCGCCACGGCGCTCCACGTTGGCCATGGTGGCCTGCACCCGTTTGCCACTGGCCAGCTTCACGTAGTAAGAGGTGATGTCGCCCAGGTAGGCGATGTTGTCCACCGTGCCGCAGCTCCAGTTCTGCTCACCGTCGGGTTTGTCGGTGGTCAGGTAGATCTTTTCCGGGCGCAGGGCAATCAGCGTGTCCGTGGTTTCCGCCGGCGTGGTCACACCCCGGTCAATGTAAACCGGCGCATCCAGCAGGTCACTGGTCAGCAGAATGCTGTCGGAGTTGTCTTCCAGAATGTTCGCCTCGAAGACATTCACTGAGCCGATGAACTCCGCCGTCATCCGGCTGTTTGGGCTTTCGTAGATATCAATGGGCGAGCCGACCTGGGCAATGCGGCCATAAGACATGATGGCAATGCGACTGGCCATGGTCATGGCTTCTTCCTGATCGTGGGTAACCATCAGGCAGGTGGCGCCCACTTTTTCCAGGATATCCACCAGTTCCAGCTGCATTTCCGTGCGCAGTTTTTTGTCGAGCGCGCCCATGGGCTCGTCCAGCAACAACAGTTTGGGGCGTTTGGCCAAGGATCTGGCCAGGGCCACGCGCTGTTGCTGTCCGCCAGACAACTGTTGCGGCCGGCGCTTGCCGTAGGCTTCCATTTTCACCAGCTTGAGCATGGCCGCCACCCGGTCGGCGATTTCGTTTTTCGGCAGCTTGTCCTGCTTCAGGCCCATGGCAATGTTCTGCTCCACCGTCATGTGGGGGAACAGGGCATAGGACTGGAACATCATGTTGGTGGGCCGCAGGTACGGGGGCAGGGCTGTGATGTCCTGTCCGTCCAGCACGATGCGGCCCGAATCCGGAGTTTCGAAGCCCGCCAGCATGCGCAGCAGGGTGGATTTGCCGGAACCGGAACCACCCAGCAGGGCGAAGATTTCACCCTTGTGGATGTCCAGGCTCACGTCGTCCACCGCCAGGGTGCTGTCGAAGCTTTTGGAAATGCCTTTGATGCTGAGGAGCACCTCCGCTTGCGCGGAGGTGTTGTTGGTCACGGCCACCGTCAGCGACCGGATTTCACGCTGGTCCAGGTGCGGGTCATCAGGCGCTGGGTGTCCTGAGGCCGACCTTCCATGATGTACAGCTTCTTCATCACCTCATCGGTGGGGTAGATGCTGGTGTCGTTAAGGATTTCGGGATCCACAAACTCGTTGGCCGGTTTGTTCGGGTTGGCGTACCACACGTAGTTGGTGACATCCGCGATGATTTCCGGACGCATCAGGAAATCCATCAGTTTGTGGGCATTTTCCACGTTCGGCGCACCAGCCGGAATGGTCATCATGTCGAACCACAGCACCGCGCCCTCTTTGGGAATGGTGTAGCGGATCACGTTGCCATTCTCGGCTTCCTCGGCGCGTGCAGCCGCCTGCAGGATGTCGCCAGAGTAGCCGGCAGCCACACACAGATCACCGTTGGCCAGGTCGCCGATGTAGCGGGACGAGTGGAAGTAGGTGATATTCGGGCGCACGGCCCGGATCACATCGCCACCTTTACGGATGTCGTCTGCGTTGTTGCTGTTCGGGTCCAGGCCGATGTAGGCCATGGCGGCGCGCACCATCTCTTCACCGGAGTCCAGCATGGCAATGCCACAACCGCCCGCGGCCAGTTTTTTGGTCACTTCCTGATCAAACACCATAGCCCAGGAGTCCACGGGCGCATCGTCACCCAGGATTTTCTGGATACGGCCTTCGTTGTAGCCATAGCCGTTGGTGCCCCAGAGGTAAGGCAGGGAGAACTTGCTGCCTGGGTCTACTTTTTCCAGGTCGTCCATCAGGTCCGGGTTCAGGTTGGCCATGTTCGGCAGTTTGCTGTGGTCCAGCGCAACGAAGGCCTTGGCAGTAATCTGCTTGGCCACGTAGTGGTTGGAGGGCACCACAAGGTCGTAACCGGAGCGGCCAGACAACAGCGCCGCTTCCAGCACCTCATTGCTGTCGTACACGTCGTAGACAACCTTGATGCCGGTTTCTTCGGTGAACTTCGCCAGGGTGTCCTCGGCGATGTAGTCAGACCAGTTATAAACACGCACTTCTCCGGCGGCAAAAACCGAAGAGGCACCCAGAGACAACGCAACAGCGGCGGCAAGCGCCTGTGGCTTACACAACTTGAACATTGGATGGTGTCCCTCACTGAAAAGGGATGGATACAAAGCGCGCAGGACGCACGCAGTTCTTGGTGGGATTCGAGCGATTTTTAACACGAGAACCCGGCGCGCGCTACAAAAATTTCAATATTGGGATTAGGGGTTGTGCGTACCCTAATCCATGCTGCTCAAACCCTTGGTTTTGTTCGCCTTTACCTGGTCTTTACATGGGTTGACGGACACAGCGCCCGGTCTGCGGGAATATAGAAGCAAACAACAGGTCCTGGAGCATGACGATGGAAAAAACGAGCAGGTTGTGGGTAGTGGGGGTGCTGACCCTGGCGGCCGTGACGCTGTCTGGCTGCAAGGTGAGCGCCACATCTGGGGATCGCTATTATGACCGAGATGAGCAGCGCTTTAGCCGCGGCTATTTCCTGGATGCCCGAGACACCGGGCGCTATTTCCCCGAGGGCCGATGGAGCCTGAATTACGAGACGGAAGTGTGCATTGGCGACACCCTGTATTTTGAAACGGCCGACCGAAGGGTGCGTGTCTATGGCTCGCCCGCCTACAGCGAAAATACCTTTCGTGCCGCCGCCACCGAGGTGAGTACCCGCATAGACGGCGTGCTCAACCGGTTCAGAATGAGCTGGCGTGATTTCGTCGATGAGCGCAGCTCAGCCGTGCCGTACCCGGAACAGGTCATCGCCTGCTTGAGCCCGAGAGTCAGCAACAGCAATCTTGCCTCAGGCACCCTCGCGGCATTGGCGGTTGCCCCATACCACCGAAGCTGGCCCTACGAGGCCGGGCAGATCTTCACCCATGAACTGGCCCACTACGTTCAGGAAAACCTGAGCCGCCACACTGCCTCCACGTCTTTGCTGCCGTACTGGTTTGCGGAAGGCCAGTCAGCCCTGGTGGCGGGTGACCCCGTAGCACCTGCCTACCGGCATTACGACTATGACCCCCTGCGAGACGCCACCAGAAACGACGCCAGCAATGTCAGCTACCGTTTCGAACATTATGCACTGGCATACCGCTATCTGGAGCGGGCCAACGGCGCTCTGGAGATGACGCTGCTGCTGGATCTGGTCCAGTTTATGGACTGGACGGGTGATTACCGCGGGGTGATCAGCTCGGGCGAATCACGGGCCTTTGTGGAGGCGTTTGATGCCATGGAGCTGGTGGACCATCGGGGGCGATACCTGAGCTTTGCCCGTTTTCGGGCGGACTACCATTCCCTAGTAGGAGCGGGCGGCTGATTCGGCATCCATTTGGTTCCTGCTGCGTCTTCTTTCGGACATTGCGAGCAGCAGGATGCCCAGCCCAAAAAACAACGAGAGGCCGGAAAGGTACGCAATCTCCGAGGTCAGGCTTTGGATTGGGGCCCCCATCTGATTGAGGGACAGGAAGCCCTGAATGCCGGGTTTGGCCGGAATCATCATGGTGAGTGCGTCTAACCACTCCGGGAGATTAGACGCCGGCCAGGCAAAACCCGCTGTAAAGACGATGGGCAGCGACGACAGCAGAACAATAACGGTCGTCAGTTCGGGCCTGGGCAAGAGGTAACCGAGCAGGATTGCAAAGAGTGTTGTTGAAGTGAGAAACAACAGGCTGAACCCGATCAATGCAAGCTGCGGCGCGGCGTGTGGAACGCCGTAAAGTTGGAAGAAAAAACCGAAATAAAGAAGCGCCAGAATCAGGTACGCAAGCACAAATGTTATTAATCGCAGCGGAAGTGCCTGTCTGAGCGGGGTAGTGACAAGCCCCGATAACCGGCGGGCCCGATCCTTGATGGTGACCGTGCCCGCTGCAATCAACAGTGTCTGGTGCAGGATCAGAACAAAGACGGCCGGAACAATGTAGTTGATGTATCCGCCCGTTGGGTTGAACACCCCATGTGGAGACATCCTGAACGGCATGATTTCACCGGGGATGTTGGCAGGGCTGCTGCCTTTTCGGAAGCTGCTGATGATCTGTGTTTCAACGGAAAGCGTGGTTGTTGCTTTCAGCAGGCCTTCGACAATATTCCCATAAATCAGAAAATAGCTGGCGTCACCGGCGAACGCGATATTCACCGGGCGCCCGAGATAGACGTCTCGCTCGAAGTTGGCGGGAATGACCAGCAGCCCGTGAACGACATCGTTCTCCAACAGGACGGTTGCCTCACTCATGCTTTGTGGGACGGCCGCTACGCGCAACTGGGGCGTTGCGTCGGCCATGCGTATCAACTGCCGGGCGAGCGCTGAGCGGTCCTGATCCAGAACCGCAAGGGCCTGTTGCCCGGGAACATTCTTTTGGTAGGGCAGCGGGTAAAGCAGTGCGTAGAACAGGATGCCACCGATCATAACCAGCATCACCGATCTGTCGTGGATGATATTCGACAGTTCGGCTTTCCAGGCACCCCACAGACTGGTGTTGCGGATCATCAGCTCACCTGCTCTGCAAGTTTGGGGTCAAGCCTTGCCGGAAGTAGCTTCAGCGCTATGGGCAAGACGAAGAGGAAAAGCAGCAATGCAACCAGTGAGCTGACAATGAGCGGCAGGGAGGCGCCGTGGTCGGCAATGTCTACCTGCAACTTGATGTAATGAGTGGATGGCATCAAGCCTCCCCAGGCCCATGCGATCACATTCATATCACCTCGGGGGAAGGTAATGCCCATAAATGCAAACGCAGGGGCGAGATACGCAGCGCTAACACTCATTGCTTTTACCCGGTCCCTAACGAGGGCGACAATGAGAACTGCCATGGCCTGAACGCTGAAGACGGTCAAGGCCAAACCAAGAAGAAGCCAGACGATGTTGCCGGATGGCTGCCACCCCAGAAAGAAACGGAACAATACGAGCATCAGCAATCCCTGGAGCCAGAGGAGCAGGCTGACAGGCGCAAGCACGGCCGTGATCGCTTTGCTCCGCTCAATCAATGGTACCGGGATGGCTTGTTTTTCGAGTCGCCAGCTTAACGTCAGAACCGTTGAGATAACGATGATGATTTGCCAGAGAGCCGGCGATATTGACGTCACCAGAAAGCGCGCGTAGCTCATGTTGGGGTTATAGAGCGATGTGACTTGCGGGCGCACTGGCACTGCCGAGGTGATGGCTTCCGGGGCAGTCTGGCCATGGCTGATCTTAAGGCCAACACCCGTGCGCGCGGCCAGATCCATGGAGGCGCTTATTAACGACGAATTGATGAATTTGCCAGACAACAAATATTGATTGTTGTAAAAGGCGGTCACCGTCGGGCTGATCGAAAGCCGAAGGTCTCGCCCAAAATTTTCTGGAATGATAACAAGGGCCAGGATCTCAGACTGCTGAAGGGCATCTGCGCCGGCAGACGCCGAGGCATAAGACCTTGACAGGCTCAGGCCCGGGCTTGCGTCCAACTGACGTTCAACCGTGAAGGATTCATGGCTATGGTCCAGATTGACGACACCCACGGGAAGAGATTGCGGTGTTCCAATCCGGAAGATACTGATCAACAACACGAACAGAACCGGCGGCAGCCAAACGACCACCGCAAGCAGCCAGGGTTGCTCCTGCAGAGCTTTCCAGCCAGTCAGATGCTCACGACCCATCGGGCTCTCCGGTCCGTTGCCGAGCTTACGGCGCCATCTCAAGAAGAACGCTCATGCCCGCCCTTAAACCAGCGATTGGCTCCACAGGTTGCATTTCTACCTCGAACGTTCTCATGTCGAATCCGCGGCCCGGCGTTGTTGCACGCCACGTTGCGTAATCCCCGAGCACAGAAATATGGCTGACACGGAATCGTGCGGATTGATCAAGGGCAGGGATTCTCAGGTCGAACTCACTGCCTTCTGGGACTCGGCGGAGCAAATCTTCCCTGACGTTGAACAATGCCCACGAATCATCAAGATCGGTGACAATGATGACCGGGAAACCCTGGGGGGCAAGCTCTCCCTCATTCAACAGCACATTGCTGACAATGCCACCTCTGTGGGCCCGCGCCACGGTGTCATCCAGCAGTTCAGCAACTTCGTTTCTCAAGCTTGAGGTGGCTGCTTCACCGGCTTGAGCCGCGGTGCGGGCTTCCTGCCGTGGGCCTGCTTCGGCCAGCTTCAATATCTCGGATGCCGTCACCCGTGTTTTTTCGGCCACCTTCCAAAGCGTGAACGTATCGTCGGCTCTTTGCCTGGCAACCAGCCCCTCATCGGCGAGCGCACGAATGCGCTCAAAGGTGGTTTTTGCCAGTGCCTCGGCGGCCAGGGCTTTTTCGTACTCGCTGCGAGCTGCGGCGATACGTTCCTCACGTGTGCCGCCCTCAACGGCTTGAGCGAGAGATCGGCTTATGGTTTCAAGCGCTTCTATCTGAGTCAGTTTGGCCTCAAGCTCCGGGCTGTCGATGCGGAACACCTCAGTGCCTGCCTCTATGCGATCCCCGCGGCGGACGCTAATGTCTGCAACCCGCCCCGGAATTTTGGACGCTACCATGTGTTGCCTGGCCTCAATCTGCCCCTGTAACTGGATGGGTGCGGGTGCATAGGCTTTCCAGAAGACGATGACAATGCCAAGCAGGATGACAACAACGATAAGAGGAATGGCCATTCGTTTCGCAGTCACTGAATTTCATCTCCATCAAACACGTAGGAAAACAGGCTTTCATAATCGCCGCTCAGAGTCAGTAACTGAGAAAATGCCAGCACGAAACGGAGAGCCGCTGCATCACGACGGGTCTGCGTGGTCGCCAGGAAGGTTTGGGCATCGATGACATCAAGCGAGCGCCCGAGCCCTTCAGCAAATGCGCGTTCCTGCAATCTTAACGTCTGCTCTGCGAGGGCCACGGTCGATGCCAGGTCCCGGTGCTCAGCAAGGGCTTGCCGGGCTTCACGGTAGTTCCGGTCGAGTAGCAACTCCAGTCTGCGTTGCGCTGCCTTTTGTAGTGAATCCACTTCACGAACCGTATTGTCGGCAGCGCCCACCTTGCCCTTGCGGCCACTGCGATCCACCAGCGCGACTCTGACGCCGACACCAACCAGCCAATCCGGCGTGAGATCGCTTGCCAAAGAATCGTTCTCATACACGTTGTAGCTGCCGAACAGAAAAACGTCCGGGCGGTACAGGCCCCGACTCGCCTCGGCAATGTTCTTTGCCTGTTCATGCTTGGTGGCCAGAAGCTGGAGGCTTGGGTGCTCGCTTAATCCGGTTTCGAATGTGTCCCGTGGAGGTAATTGCGGGAGGGTGAACAGGGGCGTCGTTGGATCCAGCCGGTGCGATTCAACCCGGTGCCCGTTATCCCGGAAATCCATGTGTATCAATGACGCAAACGCGTTGTGCGCCGTGTCTCGATGTTCCTCAACCGCTCGGGTGGTAATCCTGGCTCTGTCATGAGCCGCTTCCGCAGCCAGGCGCTCCACGCCGGAGATCTGTGCCTGATCCTCCAGGGCTGTTGCCACATGCAGGTGCCTGGCAAGAGCACTCTCTACCTGTTGCTGAGTGTTCAACGCTCGCTGCGCCATCACCAAGCCGAAGTAGGTCGCAACCAGTTCCGTAAACCGGGCCCGACGGACTTCTTCCAGGACATGGGATGCTTCGGCCTGCCCTAGTTGAAGCAGATTTTTCGTGGCTGTGATTTTTCCGCCGGTATAAATCGGCCACAGAGTGTTTATCGAGCTTCGCGTTATGTTGCGGCTTGTGACGGGTGTCTGGAAAGCTCCCGGGCCGCCAATCAAGTCGATCAGCAATTGCCCGGGTATGGATTCCGATGCGCTGTTGAGAGGGTTCAGAGACAGCGCATCCAGTTCTATCTGGGAGTCGAGCCGCGTGTACGACCCCACCAGGTCAACTTGGGGCAGATAAAGGCTGTTCGCGGATGATGCCAGGGCTTCTGCCCGAAGGCTGGCGGATTGGTTCGCTGACAGCAGATCGTCGTTTTCGAGAAGTGCTTGCCAGGAGTCAGATAAGGTCAGAGAAGACTGGCCGCTCGCGCCATTCGCGTTGACAATCAAGCAGACAGCCAAAATGAATTGCAAACATCTCGCGTTTTCCCGCACGTTGACCTCTTGTTCCAGAGCGAAAGCGGTTTATATCAATGTAGGCCAAGTCTAGTTTAATCGGCTCAAATCGTGCGCACGGTTTTGAGCATTCATGTAATTTTATCTGTGTGGGTATGCGGCCCCGCGCGAGAACCGCTGGCTGCTCCCGGGTGCTGTCAAAAATGCCGGTTCGACTGATATGAGTCAGGATACATGCAGGCCTCAGTCGCTTTGCTGCGGGGAGCGGGCGCCGGTCCCGATGTACAGGTACACAGAATGGCGGCGGTGGTCTTCTACCCGGTGCAGAGCGACAGACGGTGCCTTGGCTTCGCCGCTTGTGAACTGGATTCTCTCACCCGCCGGCTTGCCATCACGTTCTCGAACACTCTTTTCGGCCTGCCAATTCGACCCAAGGCACTCAGCCAACTCGGTTGCAGCGCGGGCATGCAGGGTTTCAGCAACGGCTCTATCCGGGGCAGACACGGTGCAGGTGTAGGCGGAGTCCCCGTTGCCCCAGGCCCAGATCTCGCAATGGCCCTTGATCAGTTGCTCTTTCGCCCGGTAGATCGTCACAGAAGTGAAGTTGCTGCTGCTTCCGCGGAAATCGGCAAAACCGGTGGGATAATCTGCCACGATGTCCTGAAGGGTAGCGCAGGGATCATCGGTACCACTGGTGACAGATTGAAGACTGCTGCAGCCGGCAAGTGCCGCGCTCGTCAGGGTCAACATGAGAGCTGCGGTTGATTTTCTGACCATCAATCGGTTCCTTCGCTGAATAGGGGGCCAAAGAGCATTTGAGATTAACTGTAGAAGCGATGCAAAGGCCAGGCAAGCAAGGTCAAAGTTTTTGGCGTGAGATGCCTTGCCGAACCCGGATAATGTCTGCCATCACCGCCAGGGCGATTTCTGCGGGCGTTTTGCTGCCAATGTTCAAACCTACGGGCATTTGGATCCTGCGGATCTGTTGCCCGGTCAGCCCGCCAATACGAGCCAGCCGTTCCCGCCGTTTTTCAGAGGTTTTCATGGACCCCATCACACCGATGTAAAAGGCGTCGGTTTTCACCGCTTCCATCATCGCAGTGTCGTCAATGCGCGGGTCATGGGTGAGCGCGACGACGGCGGTAGCGCGATGGCAGCCCTCACGGGCAATAAATACCGAGGGCAACTCCTGTTGGAGTGTTACGTCCGCCAGGTTGAAGTGCCGAACTTCCTCGGGTCTTGGGTCGCACACAATGACTTCAAACCCCAGACTGTGTGCAAAGCTCGCGCAGGCGATGGCAACCGGTGACAGTCCTGCAATCACCAGTCGAGAGACCGGGCCAACGCGTAATCTCAGACGGGCCTGGCCAGACTCCTCGGTAACCCGGGCGCCCAGCTCATTCTCAGGTTCCAGATGAATGTCCCCGGTTTCCAGCGAGATCACCCGGGCAATCGGCCCGTTGCCCAGCAGCGCTGACTGCAGCGCCAGAAAATGTGTTCGGGTATCGGAAGATGCCGGCCAGTGCTCAATCAGAACATCCAGTATTCCACCGCAAGGGAGGGTTACGCGGGGGTTATGTGGTCCGTCTGGAGCGCCGTAGCGAATGCGATTGATACGGCCTTGGAAGGCGTTGTCCTGCAAACGTGCCAGAAAGTCCTCTTCCACACACCCACCAGACAGCGAGCCACAGTGGGCGCCATCCTGCCGGGCGATCAGCCAGGAGCCCGGTGCTCGGGGCGAGGAGCCAAAGGTGCTCACCACGGTACAGAACCAGAAGTCATGCCCCTCATCACACCAGTGCAAGGCTTGTTCAACAACGTTACTATCCAGTGGCTGCATCCAGAGATCGCTGTATTGGTGGATTCAAAGGCGGCCGGGCCCGGCTCGCAGCATAGCCCAGATTGTCTATAATCGGGTACAAATTACAAGGAGCTGTCTGATGCCTGCGATACCCCACGCCGTTAAGTTTCATCCGTTGCATCACCATCATGCCCATGGCGCCTGCCAGTGCGGCTCGCCCCTGCTGGCACAGTTCCATGAACGCATGATGGCGGACATCAGCCGCCGGCAATTCATCGGAGGTATGGCCGGTGTGATGGCGATGTTTGCGGCATTGCACGCCCCGAGCGTACTCAGCCAGCAGCCAAAGGATGACAACCGGCCCATACTGCTGAAAAACCTGAGGTTGTTTGATGGTAGTGGTGGGCCCCTGCGTGGCGGCGTGGCCATTCGCATTGAGGGTGGCCGTATCCAGGCCCTGCTCGCTAACGCTGAGGATGCCGGTGATGCAGAGGTCATTGATTGCGGCGGTCGTGTTGTGATGCCGGGGCTGATTGACGCCCACTGGCATACCACGCTGGCGGGCATCAGCCAGCTGGAAGCCATGACCGCAGACCCAGGCTACGTGCATCTGGTTGCAGCCAAAGAGGCCGAGCGCACGTTGATGCGCGGCGTTACCTCGGTGCGAGACGTGGGCGGGCCTTCTTTCGCCCTCAAGCGCGCGATCGACAAGGGCATTGTGAATGGCCCGAGAATTTTCCCCGCCGGTGCCATGATTTCCCAAACCTCAGGCCATGGCGATTTCCGCATGCGGCATGAAGTGCCCCGGGGCACCGCCTCACCTCTGAGTGAACAGGAAAAGCAGGGCGTTGCCGTGATTGCTGACGGTGAAGCCGAAGTGCTCCGGCGTACCCGGGAACAGCTGATGCTGGGTGCCTCTCAGATCAAACTCATGGCGGGCGGCGGCGTGGCCTCCACCTACGACCCGCTGGACAGCACCCAGTTTACCGAACGCGAACTGCGCGCCGCTGTCGAGGCCGCAGACGACTGGGGCACCTACGTGGCCGTGCACGTATACACCTCCAAGGGGATTCAGCGATCTTTGCGCGCAGGGGTAAAGTCCATCGAGCATGGCCAGCTGGCTGATGAGGAAAGCGTGCGGATGATGGCCGGTGAGGGCGCCTGGTGGAGCCTGCAACCGTTCCTGCAGGATGAAGATGCCAATGTCTATCCCGATGCCGCGCGCCGCGAATCACAACGGTTGGTAGCCGAAGGCACCGTGCGGGCCTACGAGATGGCCCAGCGTTTTGATGTTAAAACAGCCTGGGGCACCGATATATTGTTCAGCCCCCAGAACACCAAAAACCAGTTGCGACACCTGGCCAAACTCACGCGCTTTTACGACTCGCTTACCACGCTGGCCATGGCAACCGGGCGCAATGGCGAACTGCTCGCCTTGTCTGGCCCAAGAAGTCCTTACCAGGGCAAGCTCGGCACCATAGAGCCCGAGGCGCTGGCGGATCTGTTGGTGGTGGATGGCAATCCGGAGCAGGGGCTGGAGTTTCTGAACGATCCGCAGGCCAATCTGCGGCTAATCATGAAAGGCGGGCGTGTCCACAAAAACACCCTCTAGCGGGTGGCAAAATGCGCCGGCGACATTCAGGAAGGCTTGTCATTCGGTGCAATAGATCAAAAGATTGTCACGATGGTGTTCCCGATGCAGTTGATGGCCAACGGCCATTGCGAGGTTTGGGTGGTTTTCGGGGTTCTGGGTTCCTGTGGCATCGAAAAATAATCCATTATGGGCGAAATTTAGTCAATCACCCTTTGCCAAACCCCGTGCTACGCTCTTTCCATATCCTGCCGCTTCCCGTTGGGAAGCGGCGTTCCCGCATAACAACAAACAGGGATTATCAGCATGAAGAAGGTACCTCAGTACATCGCCGGTGAATTTGCCCAGAGCCAGACCGAAAACTGGATCGACGTCACCAACCCCGCCACCAACGAAGTGATCGCCCAGGTGCCCTGTGCCACCGAAGCCGAAATGCGCCGGGCCATTGATAACGCCGGGGAAGTGTTCAAGAGCTGGAAAGAAACACCGGTGTCGGAACGGGCGCGGGTGATGCTGCGTTACCAGGCACTGCTGAAAGAACACCACGACGAGATTGCCGAAATCCTGTCCCAGGAAACCGGCAAGACCTTTGACGACGCCAAGGGCGATGTCTGGCGCGGTATCGAGGTGGTGGAGCACGCTGCCAATGTCGCCTCCATGATGATGGGGGAGACGGTAGAGAACGTGGCGCGGGAAGTGGACACCCACTCCTGGATTCAGCCACTGGGCGTGTGTGCCGGGATTACCCCGTTCAACTTCCCGGCGATGATTCCGCTGTGGATGTTCCCCATGGCCATTGCCTGCGGTAACACCTTTATCCTGAAGCCGTCTGAGCAGGACCCGATGACCCCCATGCGCCTGGCCGAGCTGTTTGAACAAGCCGGCGCCCCCAAAGGCGTGTTGCAGGTGGTACACGGCGGTAAAGAACAGGTGGATGTGCTGCTGACCGACCCGGCCGTCAAGGCCATTTCGTTCGTTGGCTCGGTTCCGGTTGGCCGCTATATCTACGAAACCGGCACCAGCCACATGAAGCGCGTGCAGAGCTTCGCTGGCGCCAAGAACCACATGGTGATCATGCCGGATGCCGACAAGCAGCAGGTGATCAATGCTCTGGTGGGCGCCTCCGTGGGTGCCGCCGGCCAGCGCTGCATGGCCATATCCGTCGCAGTGTTTGTGGGCGCGGCCCAGGAGTGGATTCCGGAACTGAAAGACGCCATGGCCAAGGTGCGCCCCGGTGCCTGGAACGATTCCGGTGCCAGCTATGGTCCGGTGATCAGCCCCAAGGCCAAGGAGCGTATTGAACAACTGATCGCGACAGGCGAGAAGCAGGGCGCGCAACTCTTGCTGGACGGCCGGAGCTGCACCGTGGATGGCCTGCCTGATGGCAACTGGGTTGGGCCAACCCTGTTCGGCAACGTGACTCCGGAGATGGATATCTACAAGGAAGAAATCTTCGGGCCGGTTCTGACCTGCATGAACGCCAACGACCTGGGCGAAGCCATCGCGCTGATCAACAACAGCCCCTACGGTAACGGTACCTCCATCTTCACCAACCACGGTGGTGCCGCGCGCCGGTTCCAGCATGAAATTGATGTGGGCCAGGTGGGTATCAACGTGCCCATTCCGGTGCCCCTGCCGTTCTTCTCGTTCACCGGCTGGAAAGGCTCCTTCTACGGCGATCAGCACGCCTACGGCAAGCAGGCAGTGCGCTTCTACACTGAAACCAAAACCGTCACCTCACGCTGGTTTAACAGCGAAGCCACCTCACCCGAGGCGAACTTCTCAATTCAGCTTCGTTAACGGTGCAGTGATCGCGGCTCCACATGGGAGCCGCAGGCTGAAAACACAGGAGCCGAGTGATGGATTTCAACTTAACCGAAGACCAGCAGGCGTTCCGGGATGCCGCCCGTGCCTTTGCGGAAAAATCCATGGCACCGCACGCGGCGCAATGGGATGCCGAACACATCTTCCCGGTAGAGGTGATGAAGCAGGCCGGTGAGATGGGCTTTATGGGCATGTACACGCCCGAAGCCCTGGGTGGCATGGGCCTGTCCCGCATGGACACCTCGGTGATTGTGGAAGAGCTGGCCATGGCTTGCCCCTCAACCGCTGCGTTTATCACCATCCACAACATGGCCACCTGGATGGTGGCGAGCTTTGCGGACGAGGATCTTAAACAGCAAGTCGTCCCCCAGCTCGCCAGCGGCGAATGGCTGGCTTCCTATTGCCTGACTGAGCCGGGTGCCGGCTCCGACGCGGCCAGCCTGCGTACCCGGGCGGTGCGGGACGGTGACAGCTACGTGATCAACGGTAGCAAAGTGTTTATCTCCGGCGCCGGCGCCACCGACATTCTGGTGTTGATGGCCCGAACCGGCGAGGGCGATAGCGGCGCCAAAGGTATCTCGACTTTTGTGATCCCGGCCGATGCCGAGGGTGTGTCCTATGGCAAGAACGAGGAAAAAATGGGCTGGCACAGCCAGCCGACCCGGATGGTGACGCTGCAAGACGTGCGCATTCCGGTGACCAACCGGGTAGGGCAGGAAGGCGAAGGGTTTGCCATCGCCATGAAGGGCTTAGACGGTGGCCGCCTGAACATCGCCACCTGCTCCCTCGGCGGCGCCCAGTCGGCGTTGCTGCGGGCCCGCAATTACCTGCACGAGCGCCAGCAATTCGGCAAACCGCTGGCGGCGTTTCAGGCGCTGCAGTTCAAATTGGCCGATATGGCGACCAATCTGGTGGCTGCCCGCCAAATGGTGCGCCTGGGGGCCTTCAAGCTGGATAGCAAAGACCCGGAAGCAACCCTGTACTGCGCGATGGCCAAGCGCTTCGCCACCGACGCCTGTTTTGAGGTGGTGAACGACGCCCTGCAGCTGCACGGCGGCTATGGTTATATCCGGGAATACCCGCTGGAGCGCTATGTGCGGGATTTGAGGGTGCACCAGATCCTGGAAGGCACCAACGAAATCATGCGCCTGATCATCGCGCGCCGGCTGCTGGACGACGGCGTGGCAGAAGCCATCCAGTAACCAGCCTGAGACACAACAAGGAACCGACTATGAGTGACCTGATTCAACTCGAAAAACGCGACCACATTGCCATCCTGACCATCGCCAACCCGCCGGCCAACACCTGGACGGCCGATTCCCTGGCGGCACTGGCGAAACTGGTGGAAGAACTCAACCGGGACCGCAACATCTTTGCATTGGTCGTCACCGGCCAGGGTGAGAAGTTCTTCTCCGCCGGAGCGGACCTGAAAACCTTTGCCGACGGGGATCTTGCCCGCGCCAACGACATGGCCCAGCGTTTTGGCGAAGCCTTCGCCGCGCTTACCGCTTTCCGGGGCGTGTCTATCGCCGCCATCAACGGCTACGCCATGGGCGGTGGCCTGGAGTGTGCGTTGTCCTGCGATATCCGTATTGCCGAGGAGCACGCCCAGATGGCCCTGCCGGAAGCCAGCGTTGGCCTCTTGCCCTGTGCTGGCGGCACCCAGAACCTGCCCTGGCTGGTGGGTGAAGGCTGGGCCAAACGCATGATTCTGTGTGGCGAACGGGTGGATGCCCAGAAAGCCCTGCAGATTGGCCTGGTGGAAGAGGTGGTGCCCTCTGGCGAGGGGCTGGCAGCGGCCCTGAAGCTGGCGGAGGGCGCCTGCAAGCAGAGCCCGTCTTCTATTGCCCGCTGCAAGCAACTGGTGATGAGTGCCCGTGACGGTCGCAGCCACAGCGACGGCTGGCGCATGGAGCGGGAACTGTTCGTAGAACTGTTCCACACCAAAGACCAGAAAGAAGGCGTGAATGCCTTCCTCGAGAAGCGCAAGCCGGACTGGAAGAACCAATAACCGTTGAGACTGCTATGAGCGAGCAACCCATTATTTTTGAAGAGTGGACAACCATCGGTGGTGAGTTGATTGCTGTGGCGCGGCTGAACACACCGCGCAACCTCAACTCGTTGTCTATGGAGATGATCCATCTGCTCAAACCCCAACTGACCCGCTGGGCGGAAGATCCAAAAGTATGTGCCGTCTGGCTGGAAGCAGAAGGTGACAAGGCCTTCTGCGCTGGCGGAGACATTGTGTCTTTGTACCGCAGCATGACCGAGCCGGGAAAACTCGGCGATGGTGACCAGTTCTTCACCGAGGAATACGAGCTGGACTACCAGATTCACACCTTCCCGAAACCGGTGATCTGCTGGGGCCATGGCATTGTAATGGGCGGTGGCATTGGCCTGATGGTGGGCGCGTCCCACCGGGTGGTTACCGAACAGTCGAAACTGGCGATGCCGGAAGTCAGCATCGGCCTTTACCCGGACATCGGCGCCGGCTGGTTCCTCAATCGCATGCCCGGGCGAACCGGCCTGTTCCTGGGCTTGACCGGTGCCCGGATGAACGCTGCCGACGCGTTGTTCACCGGCATGGCAGACCGATTCGTGAAGCAGGAACTCAAGGCGAAGGTGGTCGACACCCTGGTTGCGGCCGACTGGCGAGGTGCCGATAGCCACACCGTGGTCAGTCAGGTACTGCGCAGATTCGAGCAGCAAAGCCAGAGCGCCGCACTGGAATCACCGGTTCGGCAGCATTACGACCAGATCCAGCAAGCCACCGATGCCGACTCCCTGGAACAGGTGGTTAGTCGCCTGCAGGAATTCGGCAGCCGCAACGACTGGCTGGGCAAATCTGTGAAAGGCCTGGCTGCGGCCAGCCCGACGTCGCTGGCGCTGCATTGGCAGCATTACCACCGCAGCCGTTTGCACAGTCTGGCCCAGGTATTGGACAACGAACTGGTCATGGCGAGGCAATGCCTGAGAAAAGGCGAGTTCGCCGAGGGTATCCGCGCCCTGCTGATTGATAAAGACATGCAACCCCGCTGGCGCTACGCCGCGCTGGGGGAAATCGACAACAGCTGGGTAGACGAGTTTTTCAGCCAGCAAGCCGAGGGCTAACCACTGCCCCTGGCTTCAATACAACAATAAGGAGAAGCAACATGGCGAAGATTACCTTTATCGGCCTGGGCAACATGGGCGCGCCTATGGCCACCAATCTGCTCAAGGCCGGGTATGATGTGAGCGTATTCGATCTGTCCCAGCCCGCCGTGGAAGCGCTGGTGGCGGAAGGTGCCAGCACTGCGGATTCCGGCAAGGCTGCGGCTGAGGGTGCAGAGTGCATCATTACCATGCTGCCGGCCGGCAAACATGTGGAAGCGGTGTACCTGGGCGAGGACGGCCTGCTCTCAGCCTTGCCCGAAGGCACCCTGGTGATTGATTCCTCCACCATTGCCCCGGAGACTGCGCGCGCCGTGGCGGAAGCCGCTGCAGCGCGGCGCCTGGCGTTCATCGATGCCCCGGTGTCTGGCGGCGTAGGCGGCGCCAAAGCCGGCACGCTCACCTTCATCTGCGGTGGGGAAGAAGACACCTTCAACCGCGCCAAACCCATCCTGGAAGGCATGGGCAAAAACATCTTCCACGCCGGCCCCCACGGCGCCGGCCAGGTGGCCAAGATCTGCAACAACATGATGCTGGCCATCCTGATGGCAGGCACCAGCGAGGCGCTGGCATTGGGCGTCAAGAACGGCCTGGACCCAGCGGTACTGTCGGAAATCATGAAGCAGAGCTCTGGTGGCAATTGGGCGCTGAACGTGTACAACCCCTGGCCGGGTGTGATGGACGGCGTTCCAGCATCGCGGGAGTACCAGGGTGGCTTCCTGGTGAACCTGATGACTAAGGACTTAGGTCTGGCGTTTGATAACGCGGTGAAGAACCAGGCGTCTATCCCCATGGGCTCGCTGGCCCGCAACCTGTTCCAGCTGCATGCGGGGCAGGGTAACGGTGAACTGGATTTTTCCAGCATCCTCCGGCTCTACA
>NZ_JACUUB010000129.1 GCF_014859525.1 Marinobacter sp. | reverse complement strand
GGCCAAATGCACATGGGTCTGACCCCAAATTCACTCGCCGATAACCACCTTGTTGCGGCCGCTCTCCTTGGCCGCATACAGCGCTTCATCCGCCTTCTGCATCCACTGCATATAGTTTTCAGGCTCGGCGGTGAGTTGGGCAATGCCCATGCTGATGGTGTAGGTGATGTCGCCAGCGCTGGTCTCCACGGTACTTTTTTCGATGGTTTCGCGGATGCGCTCGCAGAGGATGCGGGCATTTTCGGCGTCGGTTTCTGGCAGGATGATGCCAAACTCTTCGCCACCGTAGCGGCCAGCGCTGTCGGACTGGCGGATGCCGTTGCGGGTGGTTTGTGCGGTGTGGCGGATGACTTCGTCGCCGGCCAGGTGGCCGTAGGTGTCGTTAACCGGTTTGAAGTGGTCAATGTCGAACATCACCAGACAGGTGTCCTGATTGTAGCGGCGATAGCGTTCGTATTCGGCGTCGACCAGGTTTTCCCAGGTGCCACGGTTGAGCAGGCCGGTCAGGCGGTCGGTCATGCTGAGTTTGGCGAGCTGCTCGTTGGCCCGTTCCAGCGCCCGTTTGCTGCTGGCGAACTCGGTAACGTCGTATATGAGCAGGCAAATCTTGTCGACCGCGCCGGTGGTGCTGGTCAGCGGGCTGATGGTGAGGTTCTGGAACATGTATTCTTCGGTGCCGGTGATGGGGCGAGTGTTGCGGAACCGGAACAGATACGGGCGTTGTTCCCAGGAGGTAAAGGCCCGGGTGTTGAGCATGGCCACGGCGTCGACTTTGCGGGAGAGCCAGGCTTTCGGGATGTCCGGGAACACGTCGAACAGTACCTGGTCGCGGATATGGCTGGCGGTGATGCCGCTGTGGTTTTCCATAAAGCCGTTCCAGGCCTGTACGCGAAAATCGAGGTCCATCACCACAAGGCCAACCTCGACCGATTCGAGCATGTCGACCAGCCAGTGAAAGGCGTCTGCTTCCGGGTTTTGAAAAGCCATGGTTAATCCACCAGGTATTCGAGACGTTTTTCGAGAAAAGGCACGGAGTCTTCTGTGAACAGGATCAGCATGTCGCAATGGATGTCGCGGTTTTCAATGGTGTAGCTGATTTCAATGCACAGCAGCTGTTCTTCGCGTTTGCTGTGATGTTCCAGTAGTTCATTGATTGGGCGATGTTGCCCCAATACGGTGGGGTGACCCAGGCCGAGTTTCAGGTCCAGCTGGTCACCAATGCCGTTCAAAAAGGCGCCGAACAAGATGCTGGACATGTCCATGAGCACCTCGACGTTAACAGCCTCGCCTTGCTGCACGTTGTAATGCAGTAAGTCTGCCATTTCCTGAAAGCTGGCGTCTTCAAACAACAGCATGGCCTCACCTGCCATGCCAGCGCCGGTGAAACCCTGGCATACAGCGGAGTATTCGTCACCGCGTTGGGCGGCAGTGATGGCCATGTGCAGTTCTGAATTGGCGATGAACGCGACTTTCGGGATGGGCTGTTTGACAAAGACTTTAAGCAGCCGCGCCAGAAGATCCGATGAGCGGCCCATGGCGACGTTGGATATTTCCTGCAGGTAGTCGTTCAGGCTGACCGATATCTTTGGCGCTGCGTTGGCTTTGGTGTTCAGTGTGGCGTCTTGCAGCGCAGCGCTTTCCAGGTCTCCCGGGCGATAGAAACCATATTCTTCTAACAATCGCACGACAATGCTGGTGTCGGTCGGCTTTTGGATGAAATCGATGGCACCCAGTTTACGCACTCGCTCCCGGGCTTCTGGCTGAATATCGCCAGACACCACGATGGTGAGCACCGGGAGGTCTTCTTTGCGGATGTGTTCCAGAACCTCATAGCCGTCCATCTCTGGCATGTTGAGATCCAGAAACAGCAGCTCCGCCTTGCGGTCGCGAAGGATTTGCAACGCTTCTTCGCCGTTGATTGCGAACAGGATGTCGTCTGCCAGGCCAGCCGGTAGTGCGCGAGCCATTTGCTTGCGGGCGAGGGAGGAATCGTCACAAATCAGGATGCGAGTGGTCATCGGCTATTGTTGGGGGCCATTGATAAAGTCATACAGTGTATCAGTTCTAATAGATATGTATATTGATGCTACACCAGTAATTTCCAAGACCTTTTGATCAGCTAGGCGTTTTCTGATCCGCAAAAAGTCTAGCCGTGTGACTGCGATCAAGCTTGAACATTACATGACATTTGTGTAATCGCCGAGTGTGATGTTGCTCACTCCAGTTACGAGCAGCCCTCGGCTATAGTCGTCTGACGGTCAAAAAAACACAGAACGTTACAAAGAATAACATGATCGTATGCCAGCACCGAAATAACACAATAAGCGGACGGCATGAGTCGGCGTCGGAAACTGACTCACAAAAACACTCAGAGACACTAATATGAAGACGCAAGCGTACGGATGCGCTGCCCTTGCCACGTTCTGCCTGGGTATTTCGCCCGTTGCCCAGGCCGGACTAAAGCCCATTTCAGATGATGCGATGGGGGAGGTGACAGGGCAGGCTTTTATGCAGGTAGAAAACATTGCCGGCGAGGGTGAAACAGCCACGAATTACTGCGCATCCCACATGGGAATTGTGCCCAATGGCGATGAGCCCTTGTCCTGTGTTTCTGGCGTGAACAGGTTGCGGACTCATCAGGTGGATATGGGGACGAAGTTGTTTTGATTGTTTCCGGAAATTCCACACGTTGTATTGGCTAAGATAGACACAGAGGCAAGGATGCCCACATTACTGCTCTTGAATGGCTTCAAGTTCTTCTTTTATGCAAATGATCACCCTCCTGCGCACGTGCATGTGCTTAAAGGCGAGCGTTGGGCTAAGATTGAGGTGGCGACGCTTGCGGTGAAGTACAGCAATCTGAAAAATCAGGAATTGCGGGAGTGCTTGAGTATTGTGAAGCGTCATCAGTCTGATTTTCTGGAGAGTTGGAATGCCTGGTTTCAGAGGTAAGTCCGTCCACATTGATGATCGCCATCTGCATGTTGAATTGGATGATGGCCGTGTTATTTCGACACCCGTGCATTGGTACCCGGAGCTTGAGGGCGCTTCCATTGCCCAGGTGCGCGAGTATCGCTTTATTTGTGATGGCACGGGTATCGAGTGGGAGTCTTTGGATTATCATTTGAGTATTGAGGCCATGTTGTCGGGTAATGCCCGTCAAAGCGCCGCATAAGTTTGCTAAACTCCTGCGTCTGGTATTTCTTCGGGTTGCAGGAGCCGCGTTTTGATCAGATCTTTCTACTGGCACGATTACGAAACCTTCGGCGTGGACCCGCTGCACGACCGCCCCTCCCAGTTTGCCGGCGTGCGCACCGATGCCGATCTGAACGTGATCGAAGATCCGCTGGTGATCTACTGTAAGCCGACAGACGATTACCTGCCTTCCCCGGAAGCCTGTTTGATTACCGGCATTACTCCGCAGAAAGCGCTGGAAGACGGTTTTCCGGAAGCGGAGTTCATTGCCCAGATCAACGAAGCTTTCAGCCAGCCTGGCACCTGCGCCGTGGGCTACAACAGCCTGCGCTTTGACGATGAAGTTACCCGCCACACCCTGTACCGAAACCTGCGTGATCCTTACGCCCGGGAATGGCAGAACGGCAACTCCCGCTGGGACATCATCGACATGGTGCGCCTGACCTACGCCCTGCGCCCGGAAGGTATCCACTGGCCGAAAAAAGAAGACGGCAGCCCCAGTTTTAAACTGGAAGAGCTGACGGTGGCCAACGGCATTGCCCATGAGGCAGCCCACGATGCCATGTCTGACGTACTGGCCACCATCGCCGTGGCCAAGCTGATCAAAGAAAAGCAGCCCAAGCTGTTTGAGTTTGTGCTGAACAATAAAGACAAACACTCCGCCCGGCAAATGCTGGACACCGCTGCCATGAAGCCGGTGTTCCACATTTCCGCCAAGTATCCGGCCACCCGCGGATGTTGTGCCCTGGTGGCGCCGGTGGCGGAGAGCCTGAGCAACAAGAACCAGGTGATTGTGTACG
Source organism: Marinobacter sp. (assembly GCF_014859525.1). GTDB lineage: Bacteria > Pseudomonadota > Gammaproteobacteria > Pseudomonadales > Oleiphilaceae > Marinobacter. The sequence continues at coordinate 559 of NZ_JACUUB010000129.1, read as the reverse complement.
ACTTGCGGGAAGACCCCATAGAGCTGATCAGCGCCACCGTGGAGCAGATTCGCGAGCGGGTATTTACGTCACAGGCAGAGTTGGGTGAGGGCGTAAAGCGCTTCCCCTTAAAAGGTGTGCAACTGAACAAGTGCCCGGTGCTGGCCCCGGCCAACATGCTGTCAACGCTCTCGCCAGAAAGGCTGGCGGAACTGGAACTGGACGGCGATGTATTACGCGCCAACCTCGCCAAACTGCGGCAAGCGCCAGACCTGCCAGCCCGCATTGCCCAAGCCTTCGAGCAGGACTTCGCCGGCAGCGACCTGACCGACCCGGACGAACAGCTCTACGCCGGCGGCTTCATCAGCAAAACCGACCGCGAGAAACTGAACTGGCTGCTGAACCAGCCGGCAGATACTCTGGGCGAGCAAGATGTGAACTTTGAAGACGCACGTCTGCCAGACATGCTGTTCCGCTACCGCGCCCGAAATTACCCCGGCACCCTGAGCGGTGAAGAAATGGAACGCTGGGAAGAATTCCGCAGCCAACGCCTGATGCACCCCAAAAAAGGCTGGCGCTC
>NZ_JACUUB010000128.1 GCF_014859525.1 Marinobacter sp. | reverse complement strand
ACCGGCCTAAAATTTCCGACATGGTATTACCCTCTGTCGCGCCCCTCGCGGGCGCGTGGATTGAAACCATGGCCTGCATCCGAGCCTCAGTAGCGGCCTGTGTCGCGCCCCTCGCGGGCGTGTGGATTGAAACTGTAGCGTCGCCAGCGCCAGCGCCTCGGCCTGGTGTCGCGCCCCTCGCGGGCCCTTAGGGGGCTGAACCTGAAAAAGTTGTGGTAGATGTTTGAATAACTCGCACCTCAGGGCGCAATCTTCCTCTTCAAAGCCTTGCTCAGCGGCTGTGGCAGGCTCGGCAAGGTCCGCAGCAGCCAGGGCAGAACCTTTCTTTTCACGCCATTCAAAGATTCCGGCACCACCGCTTCAATCAGGTGGGGGCCGGGCATATCCCGGGCGTACTCCATCGCTTTGAGCAGTTCTTCCGTGGTCTGAACCCGCACGCCGTGCACGCCCATGCTTTGGGCTAGCTGGGCGTAGAGGGTAACCGGGCCGCTGATGTCCAGCTGCGACTTCGCCTTGGCGCCTGCCTCTTCAGCGCCCACCCGTTCCAGCTCTACGTTCAGGATAGAGTAGGACGCATTGTTGAAGATGATGGTCGTCACGTTCAGGTTTTCCCGAGCCATGGTCCACAAAGCCTGGATGGTGTACATCGCCGTGCCATCGCCGATCAGGGCATAGACCGGGCGATCCGGGCAGGCGATGGCTGCGCCAACCGAGTTGGGCAGGCCTTGGCCAATTGCACCTCCAGTGAGCGTAAGCATGTCGTGCCGGGGGGCGCCGGCGGTCAGGGCATTGAGCATCAGGCCGGAGGTGATGGATTCGTCCACGATGATGCTGTTTTCGGGCATCAAGTGGCCCAGCGCTTTGCATACCTTTTCAGCGGTAAGCTTGCCGCGGGGGCGGCCCGGACGAGCGCTGGCTTGCAACTTTGGTTCAGCGCTGGCCGCCCCGAGCGCATCGGCCAGCTTGTTGAGGCTGGCGGTTGCGTCTTGTTCCGGCGTTGCCAAGGTATTCACGTTGCAGGTCTGTGGCACCAGATAACTTTTTTTACCCGGGTACGCGAAGAAAGACACGGGCGGCTTGGCGTCTACCAGAATCAGATTTTCATATTCGGACAATTGCAGTGTCGCCAGTTCCGCGAGGTAGGCGATGCGTTCAACCGCTGGCAGGCCAGCGCCCCGTTCGATGCGAGTTGGAAAGGTTTCGGCGAACAGTTTGATGCCGTTGTGGGCGGACAGTTTGGCAGCGGCCAGCAGGCTTGATTCACGCAGGGCGCGGCCACCCAGCAAGATGGCGGTTTTTTTGCCTGTGCGCACGGCATCGGCCACGGTTTGTATGGTCGCGTCATCGGCCACCGAAGGCGTTGCCGGAGCGGGCATGGTGCAGGGTGTTCCGCCTTCACCCCAGGATACGTCAGCGGGAAGGATCAGGGTGGCGACCTGGCCGGGCAAACCGCGGGCGGCGGTGATGGCATCGACGGCGTCCTGGCACAGCGCTTCGGTGCTTTGTGACGTGCGAACAAAGTTGGGTGACACGTTACGGGCAACTGTTTCAATATCCGACTGCAGCTGCGCATCGTATTTCACGTGGTAGGTGGCGTGGTCGCCCACAATGTTGACTACCGGCACCTTGCCTTTGCGAGCGTTGTGCAGGTTGGCCAGACCATTGCCCAGGCCGCAGCCCAGGTGCAGCAGAGTGGCGGCGGGTTTGTCGGCCATCCGGGCGTAACCATCGGCGGCGCCGGTAGCCACACCTTCAAACAGCGCGAGTACCGCCCGCATTTTGGGTTCGCTGTCCAGCGCCGCGACAAAATGCATTTCACTGGTGCCGGGATTGGTAAAGCAGACTTCAACGCCGGCCTCTACCAGGGTTTTCATCAATGCTTGAGCGCCGTTGGTCATTGTTGTTCTCCAGCTTGGGTCAATGTGTGTGTTTTGCAGGTCCAGGTGGATCGCGCTGATGTCAGCCTCCGTTGGTGATGGAACGGGCGGCCGCCCGGGCAGTCAGAATGCAACCAGGCAGGAAGGTGCCTTCCAGTGATCGCTTGCCGTTGCTGCCTCCACCACCAAAACCGGCCGCTTCGCCCACGCAGTAAAGGCCTCGGACGGGCTGGCCGCTGGCATCCAGCACCCGGCTTTGCAGATCGGTGCGCAGGCCGCCCAGGCTCTTGCGGGTGGTCAGTTGCATGTGAATGGCAATGAACGGCCCGGCACCGGGCTTCTGCAGCGGCGCCGGTTTGCAGGTGCGCAGCCGGTCCGGCCCCCATTGGCGGGCATGGCGAATCATGCGGATTTGCGGGTCGTTGTTCAGCTGGCTGCCTTTGCTGAAATTGGCATCGAAGGCATCGGCGGTGGCTTTTAGAGTGGCAGCGTCAATGTCCAGGGAGCAGGTCAGGGCGTTCATTTTCTTCGCCAGCCCTTCCAGGGTGTCATCCACCAGGAAGTGACGGCTTTCGTTCTGCATCTGGTCTATCAGCGGTTTGTTGCCCAGCAGCAGTTCTTTCAGGAACAGGGGGAATTGCTTGTCGCGGATGCGGGCGTTGTGTTCAGCACCGGAGATGGCAAATTCTTTCAGGGCGATACGCCGGTTCAGCAGGTGCCAGGTCCAGGGTTGTTCCTGTTCCGCCACTCGCTGGCACAGCCAGTGGGTATCGAAGCCGGTCACCAGGGGCTCCGGCCCAATGCGCTCGCCCCGATGGTTCAGCCAGAGCGCAGATTTACACGGAATGGTAGACAGGCCATGGCCCGGGAAATGTGGGTAGGGGTGGGGAAAGCCTGCCGCGTAGTTCCACATTTCGCCGGCGTGGGTAATGCGCGCGCCCAGGTGATCTTTGGCCCAGTGGTGCAGTTTGCCATCGGCAAACGGGTGGGCACCATTGAGCATGGTGGCCGGTTGCGGGCGATGTTTGGGCCAGTTGGCACGGCATTCGGCGTGGCTGCCGTTGATGCCGCCCATGGCCAGCACCACACTGGGGGCCTCAAACCGGACCTCTTCGCCGGTTTCCTCGTTTATGGCAATGGCGCCGCAGACCTCACCCGCCTGATGGTCCAGCCCGGTGATCCGGTGGCGGTGGTGAATGGTGAGGCGGCCGCTGGCGTTGGCCTCTTGCAGGGCGCTAATCATGCAGCGCACCAATTCCCGGGAGGTGCCCCAGGTAATGTGGTAGCGGGGCACACTATTGCCATCGCCAAACCGGCCACGCTCTACCCAGTTCACCGCCGGCATGAACTTAATGCCCTCTTTGGCGAGCCAGTCGTGCACGTCTGAGCGGGAATGTTCAACGTAATAGCGGGCCCACTGCATGGGCCATTCGTCATTAGGGTCCAGCTCACCAAAACGCAGCCAGTCCTGCAGGGCCAGTTCCGGGGAATCGGCAATGCCCATCCGCCGCTGCAGAGGGGTGTCGATCAGCATCATGCCGCCAAAGGCCCACAACGCCAGGCCGCCAAAGCGTTCGGGGGTGTCCCGGTCAACGATGGTAACGGTCTTGCCTGCCCGCAGGGCTTCGAGGGCGGTAACCATGCCTGCCAGGCCGCCGCCGGCAATCAGGATGTCTGAGCAATCAGGTTTTGCCATGGCGCATGTCCAATATGTGTTCTTGGTTTTGTTATTACAGACCATATAACGCTATCATCGGATCTGAATTGACTTTAGAGGCCACGATAATTGACTTTAGAAGCCACCGTATCCATGGGGTGGGTCAACACCGTGATCGATGCCGCTCGCCGTCTGGGGGTTGGGGACACCGTGTTGCTCGAAACTGCGGGCCTGCCAGCACAGGCACTGGCCTGGGAGCGCTGGCCCATTGATTTCATTACCCGGCTCTGGCACGCCGCCGAGCGCTGTACCCACGATCCGGGGTTTGGCCTGAAGGTGGGAGCGGGCGTGCGCCCGGCCAGCATTGATGCGGTCAGTTTTGCCATGCAGAGCGCGGCCACGCTGCGCGAAGCCATTACCCTGGTGCAGAAGTATCAGCGGTTGATCTCCGACGGCGGGCGCTTTCAGATGTTACCCGGTAGCCGGGGTACCTGGATTGTCTACCATCCCCGGCAGGGCCGGCTGGCATTCAACCCTCATCAGATTGAGGCGGTGCTGTCGGCGGTGGTGAGCCTGACAGACTGGATAGCGGGGTCGGCGGTGCGGCCGGTGCCGGTGCGTGTGCAGTTCAGCCAAGCTCAGTTGGGGCCGGTTCGCGGTTATCGGGAGGTGTTTGGGTGCCCGGTAGATTTTGAGCAGGCATTCAGCGGGCTGCTGGTGAGTAATGAGGTGCTGGACAACCCTCTGCCACAGGCAGATCCGGCTCTCGCCCAGGTGCATCAACAATACAGTGCGGGGCGCCTGGCAGCTTTGGAAAAGGGCGCGGTGTCGGCAGAGGATCTGCGGCAATGGCTTTTGGCCCGTATTGGACCATCTCTACCCCGCCGGGTAGAAGCGGCCAGTATGCTGGGTATCAGCGAACGCACTCTGGCGCGCAGGCTGGAGGCCCAGGGTTATACGTTCAATAGCTTGTTGGATGAGGTGCGCCAGGCGCTGGCTCTGGCGGCTGTGCGGGAGTCCCACCGGTCCCTGGCGGATATTGCATTATCTCTCGGATTCGCGGAGCCCAGTACCTTCTACCGGGCCTTCCACCGTTGGACGGGTATGCCCCCGGCGCGCTGGCGCCG
>NZ_JACUUB010000040.1 GCF_014859525.1 Marinobacter sp. | reverse complement strand
TACTGCTCGGCATCAAAACGCTTGGTCTGCTGCCGGAACTGCCAGGTGAAGCCCGGCCACAGGGTGGTGTTTTTGCCGTTCTCGTTCACGTACCAGCTCTTGCAGCCGGTCTGCCACACGGAATCGCCGAGTTTGGCATGAATCGAGGCGTTGTATTGGCTGAAGGCGTCTTCCTTCACTTCCACCGTCTTCCAGCCTCGGTGCTGCATTTTCTTCAGGGCATCCAGCACGTACTGCACCTGGGACTCGATCATGTACACCATGGAGCTGTGCCCAAGGCCGGTGTTCGGGCCCATCAGCATGAAGAAGTTGGGGAAGCCGGCCACGGTGGTGCCCTTGTAGGCTTCCGCACCGTCGCGCCAGGCATCGAGCAGGTCCTGGCCGCCACGGCCGTAGATCATGCACCGGGGAATTGGCTCTTGAGCCTTGAAGCCGGTGCCGTAAACGATGCAATCCACCTGCCGCTCGGTGCCGTTGCCATCCACGATGGTGTTGCCTTTCACTTCACGGATGCCATCGGTCAGTACGTCCACGTGATCCTGATCCAGCGCCGGATAGTAGTTGTTGGAGATCAGCACCCGCTTGCAGCCGAAGTGGAAATCCGGCGTCACTTTTTTGCGCAGTTCCTTGTCCTTGATCTGACTGCGGATATGACGACGCGCCTGCAGCTCACCGATTTTCAGGATGCGCGGGTTGCCAACAAAGCCCAGCACCCGGGCTTCCAGCATCCAGTAAACGCTCTGGCGAAACGCATTCAGGGTTTGCGGCACCTTTTGGAACATCATCCGCTCCAGCGGGCGGATTTCCCGGTCCGGCTTGGGCATGATCCAGGGCGGCGTGCGCTGGTACAGATCCAGATGAGCGGCCTCCCTGGCAATTTCCGGCACAAACTGGATGGCCGAGGCACCGGTGCCGATCACCGCCACCCGCTTGCCGCGGAAATCGTAGTCGTGATCCCAATGCTGCGAGTGGAAACGGGTGCCAGTGAACGTGTCCATGCCTTTGATATCCGGATACGCCGGCGTGCTCAGTCCGCCCATGCCGGACACCAGAATGTCCGCATTCAGCTTACGGAACTTCGGCAACGTCTTGTCGCTGCGATCCAGGGCATCACCGGGCTTCAGGTTGTTGGCTTCCATGTAGGCCCAGAGTTTGGGACTGTCGCAGGTTTCGATGGTCCAGGCGCCGGTTTTGTCATTCCAGCGAGCACCCGCTACGTGGGTGTTAAGCTCTATGTGCTCCATCAGGCCGTACTTTTCCGCACAGTGACGCAGGTAGGCTTTGATTTCTGGCTGGGGCGCGAACATGCGGGTCCAGTTGGGGTTCTGTTCGAATGAGAAGGAATACAGCGCAGATTGCACGTCGCAGGCACAGCCGGGGTAGTGGTTTTCGTGCCAGGTGCCGCCGATGTCATCGCTTTGTTCGAGAATGACGAAGTCGTGAAAGCCCGCTTCTTTAAGTTTGATACCCATGCCAAGACCCGAGAAGCCGGTGCCGATGATGGCGATCTTTGCGGTTTGTGTCATTGCTGCACTCCTGTGTGGCCTGTTTGACCTTGCCTGTTGTTGTCTGGGTGGTCATCATTGATCGGTAGACACATGTATACCGCCACGGGTAGACACTTGTATACTCTGGTTCGGGTGTTTGGCCCTTGGTGACAGGTTGTTGGCCTGTGTGGCCTTTAGTTGGGTGCTCGGTTCGCCGCTTGCTTAGGTAGGTGGGATCGGCTGGCCTTCGGCTTATGGTGTTTGGTTGATTTGGGGATGGCTTTCCAAAACACGCTCCTTCGGCACATCCATGTGACGCTTGGGCTCCGCCATCCATGGCTCCGCACAGTTTTGGAAAGCCATCCCCAAACCAACCTTTAGACTTTTATGAAGGCCGTCTCCCAAATAGTGAAATTGGGAGGGCCTGCATACTCAAATGTTAGAGAGGCCGGTCTGGTAGACCTTTCGAAAATGCTTGTAGCCATGGATGGCGGAAAGCAAGCGTACATGGACGTACTCGCAGCGGTTTTCGAAAGGTCTACCAGACCGGCCTGACTCCAAAAACACGAGGCTTAGATGAACACACTGGCCGGCGGAAAACTGAAACTGGTGCAGGCTGCACTGCGGTTGATTACCGAAACACGGAGCCTGACGTCGTTGGGGCTGCGGGAGCTGGCCCGTGAGGCGGGGTTGAATCCGAATACGTTTTACCGGCACTTCAAAAGCCTGGATGAGTTCGGGTTGCAGGTGCTGGGGTATATCGCTGAGGATATGAAAACCGGAGTGCGGCAACTGCGGCAGATGGCAGACACTTCCGAGCAGGCGTCTCATGACACCGTCACGTTTGTGTACAGCTACTTCCTCGCCAACCCGGCCGCCACCACTGTGGCCGTTCGTGAGCTGCACGGGCCCTCGCCGCTGTTGCGCCGGGCCCTTGAGACACAACTCAATGCCAGTGCCCGGGAAATGGCGGAAGATATAATCGAGCGCGGACTGGTGCCGGGAGTGGAAGATCCGGTCGTGCATGAGATTTCGCACATGACCATTCGCTACATTCTGTTTCGGGCCATGGACTACATTGAAAAGCCAGAACAGCGGGAGCGGATTCAGCAGGAGACAGAGCGGTTTATCAATCGGCAGTTTCGGGGGGCGCTGATTGAAGAGCTGGACATTATGGATGTCCTGACGCTGAAAACGATACCGGGGCGAACCTGAAGCCCACCCCGGCACCGAACAGCCTTACTCGGTGGTGTTGAACACGTAGGATGACACCGTGCCATCGCTATTGAAGCGAACCACCAAATCCGTCGTTTCTGCATCACCAAAGGCCGACCAGCGATACTTGCCATAAGTCCAGGTACGCTTGCCGTCTTCCACCCCGGTGCGCCAGGGTTCCCCGAACATATCCTGAATGTTCGCTCGAGTAGTTTCACCAATGCGGATCTGGTCTATGTTATGGGTCGCGAAATCCTGGCCGACCGTTGCGCAACCTACCAGGGTCGCGAACAACAAAGCCAGGCCTGCCAGTTTCAGATGCCGGGTTAAAGCCATATCCAACTCCTTTTTCGATGGTTGAGTCATTACTGAACACAGCATAGCGGTTCTGTAAAACCGTGCGATTAACAACCGGATAACTTTCACCCACAAAAAAGCCGCGGGCCCGAAAGCGCGCGGCAAGCAGGATCGAAGGAGTAAGATCGATCAGTAAAGCTTGGCCAGAGATTTTTTAGCGAAGGCTTCCACTTCGTTCAGGCGACCCTCTTTGACTTTCACCAACCACTCCGGGTCTTGCAGCAGGGCGCGGCCAACCGCGATCAGCTCAAACTCGCCATTCGTCATACGCTCAACCAGCTCATCAATGCCGGACTGCTCCACCGCTTCTTTCTTGCTGGCGAAGGTGCCGCTGATGAAGTCTTCGGTCAGGCCCACGCTGCCGACAGACATGGTGGGCTTGCCAGAGAGCTTTTGGGTCCAGCCAGCCAGGTTCAGGTTGGAACCTTCAAATTCCGGCTCCCAGAAACGGCGGGTGGAGGCATGGAAAATGTCGACGCCGGCCTCAACGAGCGGCTTAAGAAAGCGTTCGAGCTCTTCCGGGGTGTTCACCAGTTTGGCCTCATAATCCTGCTGCTTCCACTGGGAGAACCGCAGCATGATCGGGTAATCGGGGCCTACGCGGTGGCGCACTTCTTCTACGATTTCCACCACAAAACGCAGGCGGTTTTCCAGGCTACCGCCGTACTCATCATCGCGCTGATTAGTACCTTCCCACAGGAACTGATCCAGCAAATAGCCGTGCGCACCGTGGAGTTCTACACCATCAAAACCCAGAGCCTTGGCGTCTTGAGCGGCATCGCCGAAGGCTTTGATCACATCATCGATATCTTCTTTGCTCATCGCCTTGCCGTTCGGCTTGCCTGGAGCAAACAAGCCCGACGGGCTGTAACCCGGTACTGACGGATCAGGGTCCGTACCTTCTTTGCGTACCGCACCCACGTGCCAGAGCTGCGGGAAGATAGCGCCGCCGGCTTCATGCACGGCATCCACCACCTGCTTCCAGCCTGCCAGGGCTTCGTCGCCATGGAATGCCGGTACGTTGGGATACCCGTTAGCCGCATCGTGGTTGACGGTGGTGCCTTCGGTGATGACCAAGCCAACGCCGGCTTCAGCCCGACGGCGGTAATAATCGACTACGTTGTCACCCGGCACACCCTTGGGAGAAAAATTACGGGTCATCGGAGCCATGGCTACGCGGTTACGCAGCTTGAGGTTGTGAAGTTCAAACGGCTCAAACAAAGGACCAAGATTCATACTCATGTGATGTGCAACCTCATTAATTTGGTTTCGTTAAGCAACCTTATTCAATTTGGTTTTAAAATGCAACCCTATTGGGTACACTCACCTACATGGCTAGAAAACGTTTTGATGACTCCAACTGCTCCGTCGCCCGTGCCCTGAATGAAGTGGGTGACTGGTGGTCCCTGCTGATTGTGTTGCACGCCATGTATGGCACCCGCCGGTTTGTCGATTTTCAGCAGCAGCTGGGCATCGCCAAGAACATCCTGTGTGACCGCCTCGCTCGCTTGGTCGACAACGAAGTGCTGCGCAAGGAAGAGGTGGGTGAGCACGGCTCCCGCTTTGAATACCGCCTAACCGAGAAAGGCCGCGACCTGTTCCCTGTGGTCGTTGCCCTGCGCCAATGGGGTGACAAATGGAATCCGGCACCAGATGGCCAACCGCTGGATTTACGCGACCGTGATACCGGTGAACCGGTACAAACCGTCACCGTACGGAACGCTCAGGGTCAACCCCTGAGTATTAGAGACGTGTTTGTCGCTGAAGATCTCAACAGCAGCACCAAGTCTGCCTGACCATAAGGGCAAACCACATTTTCCTGAATCCCGCCCGGTTTTTTGAGCTGAATCAAGACTGCCCTGGAACCAAGCCGGCCACCCGTCATTTCTTGCGCCAAATCAAGATTCCAGTTTTCCCCTCCATTAAAGTTGCTCCATCGAACTTTAATGAGTGAGGAAAATACTATGTCTCGTACCGTCAAATTAGGTGTTCTGGCAGCGGCTGTCATGGCAACTGCACCGGCCGTTCAGGCATTCGAAGCGGGTGATTTCATTCTGCGTGCGGGTGTTGCGCATGTGGCACCGGATGATTCCAGTGACTCTATCACTGTGGGTGGCGCTCCACTACTTTCCGGCGCGGATTCAAAAGTCACCGTCGACTCCAATACACAGCTGGGCCTTCGCGCCACCTATATGTTCACCAATAACCTCGGTGTTGGCCTGCTGGCCGCCACCCCGTTCAAACACAACATCAACGGTGGCGGCGATATTTCGAGTGACATCAAGCTAGGCGAAACCAAACATCTGCCGCCAACCCTGACACTGCAGTACTTTCCGATGGCAAGTTCTTCAGCGTTCCAGCCGTACGTGGGCGTGGGCGTAAACTACACCACTTTCTTTGAGGAGAAGACCACCGGAACTCTGGATAGCGTGGTTGCTGGAGAATACGGCATCCCTGGGGCCCGCACGTCGCTGGATCTGGACGACAGTGTTGGCGTAGCCGTTGAAGTAGGCATGGACTACATGCTGAGTGAGAATTTTGGTCTGAACGCGGCAATCTGGTGGGCAGACATCAATACTGATGCCCGAGTGAAGGTTTACGATGCAAACGGTGACTTCGCCGCACAAACCGACAAGTTCGAAGTAGAAATCGACCCCATGGTCTACATGGTAGGTTTCACCTATAAGTTCTGATCGCCGTCTCCTCCCGGCAGCTCACAGAGCTGCCGCAGAAACGACTCTCAGAACACAAAAAAGCGGGGCGCTTCAGCCCCGCTTTTTTATTGTCCGCAAAACCGGATCAGATCACGCGCTCTGGCGCTGAGCCGGACGGCTGGTTCTGCCCTGCCCTTGGCCACGGCCTTGCCCTTCGCCCTGACCACCACGGCCACGACCGCCGCTGCGACCGGCCGGTTTCGGGCCAAAACTCTTGCCAGCGCCACCTTGAGGGCGACGACTGCGAGCCTTGCTCGGGTCGGCCTTGGCTTTCGGCTTCAGCGGCAGGTTGTTTTTGGGCTCAAAGCCCTCCACTTCCTTGCGCGGCAGCTGTTTTTTGATCAGCCGCTCAATACCCGCCAGCATCTTGCCTTCATCGGCGCTCACCAGAGACAAGGCATGACCACTTTCACCGGCACGGCCGGTACGGCCGATACGGTGCACGTAGTCTTCCGGCACGTTCGGCAGTTCAAAGTTCACCACCTGGGGTAATTGCTTGATGTCCAGGCCACGGGCCGCAATGTCGGTGGCAACCAGCACACGCACTTCACCGGCTTTAAAGTCGGCCAGAGCACGAGTACGGGCACCCTGAGACTTATTGCCGTGGATGGCGGCGGCGGTGATACCGTCTTTTTCCAGCTTCTGGGTCAGGCGGTTAGCGCCATGCTTGGTGCGGGTAAATACCAGCACCTGTTCCCAGGCGTTGTCACGCACCAGCTTGCTCAGCAGCGCGGTTTTCTGGCTCTGGTCTACCGGGTACACCGACTGGATGATGTTGTCAGCCGAGGTGTTACGGGCCGCTACTTCAACCTGTACCGGGTTATCCAGCAGGCCTTCCGCCAGGCCACGGATCTCGTTGGAGAAGGTGGCGGAGAACAACAGGTTCTGGCGCTTGGCCGGCAACAGCGCAAGAATCTTGCGGATGTCGCGGATAAAGCCCATGTCCAGCATGCGGTCGGCTTCGTCCAGCACCAGGAATTCCACTTCGTTGAAGCGCACAGCGTTCTGCTGATACAGGTCCATCAAGCGGCCCGGTGTTGCCACCAGAACGTCGACGCCCTTGCGCAGCTTCATCATCTGTGGATTGATTTTGACACCACCAAACACCACCGCGGCTTTGGTCGGAACGTATTTGCTGTAGAGATTCACACTGTCGTGAACCTGTGCTGCCAGCTCCCGTGTCGGCGTCAGGATCAACGCGCGGGGGCCTTTGCCATTGCGCGGGTTGTCCGCAAGGCGCTGCAAAATAGGCAAAGTAAAGCCGGCGGTTTTACCGGTGCCGGTCTGCGCCGCAGCCATCACATCTCGACCAGACAACACCGCAGGAATGGCCTGAAGCTGAATGGGCGACGGGGTATCGTAACCCTGATCGGAAGTGGCACGAACGAGCTGCTCGGACAAACCGAGGGAAGAGAAATTCATATAAGGTGTACTCTTGATTGATTCTGCCTCCACGAACACCGTCGTCGGCGAATGCGGGCAGATGCCATGAAAATTCATGGAATAAAAAACGACTACGGTCACGCGCCGGGTTCGGGGTGACGTCCTCTGACAGGTCGTATGGATAATTCGCAAAGCGGCAAATAGCCAGAAACTGCGGAATCCCTAGAGGCAGGATGCAGGCACGGTAACAGAGGGTCTGACAAATAGCCATAGGTGGTTTTCATTAGCAGGCGTCCTTTTTCGAGTAAAAAAAGGGAACTCCGGTCAATGTCTGTGGTCACTAGCAGCCATATTGCACTAACTATTCACCATAATCTGGAGATGCCATGCTCAGCGTAGGTGTTGGCCCCGTTGGCCTGTCCATCGGGCACTTGCTACTGGTTTTTGCCTTTGTCGTCGCCCTGATCGTCGGCGCCATTGTCGGCCGCAAACACAAAACACCGATTGCTGGCACCCTGTCGGATATTTTTGTGGTTGCCATGCTCAGCGCGCGTATTGGCTTTGTTATCCGTTACTACGAGCATTACCAGGGTGACTGGCTGGGTATGATTGATATCCGCGACGGCGGTTTCGATATGATCACGGGACTGATCGTAGCCCTCGTGTTTGGCGGTTTCCTGATGTGGCGTCGCGCTAACAGTCGCCGGGCGCTGGGCACTGCCATGGTAGCCGGCCTGCTAACCTGGGGCTTTACCACCGGCACTCTGGGCCTGATTAATCAACAGCTGAAAGGCCTGCCCGAGGTCGCCCTGACCGACCTTAACGAGCAACCGGTGGATCTGACCGCCCTCGCGAATGGCCAGCCAACCGTCGTTAACCTGTGGGCCACATGGTGTCCACCCTGCATTCGTGAAATGCCGGTATTGGAAGAAGCCCAAAAGCGCTATCCCGGTATCAATTTTGTGTTTGCCAACCAGGGCGAACATCCGGAAACCATTCAGAAGTTCCTGTCAGAACAAAATCTGGACCTGCATCACGTGCTCAGCGATCGCCAGGGTCAGTTTGGCCGGGTAACCGGAAGCCACGGCCTGCCGACCACGCTGTTCTACAATGCCGAGGGCAATATGGTCGACAGCCACATGGGCGAACTGTCTCGCGCCAGCCTGTTCCGGGGTCTCGAGCGCTTTGATGCCAGGCACCTGACACCTTCCGAAGAGATCACATCCAACGACTAGACCAACGATGAGGCCCGGAAGGCAAGATAAAATGGCTCAGGGCATGCCTGACCCACAAGCTCTGGAGCGGATGATGGGGCCAAGGCCTTAAGCAGCCTGGTTATCAGGCCAGCCAAAAGGTAAGACCAAAACCTAGCAGGCTGGCCGCCATCAATCCAGACAAAGAGAGCCCCAGGCTCCACCGGAACGAGGCATGCCGAGCGCGGTAGCCGGTCAATCGCTCCATGATCAGGGCATTAGCCGCGAACGGTGTGCCAAAAGCCGTAATGCCCCAACCCGTTACCATGGCAAAGCCCAACCCGATCTGAGCATCCGCCGGCCAGATCGACCCCAGAATGCCGCCCACCAAGGTGCCGATCACAATCGGGTTTACGCCGCCCAGGCCAGCAACAAAAAACAGCCAGGGTACGGCCGCCGCCGCCATGGCCCAAAGCCAGACTGACAATTCCGGATCGCCATTTATCTGGCCCAACACCACACCGCTGATGACTGTGCCGATAAAGGCCGAGCCGCCAACAATGGCTAACTCGTTGCTAACGTTAGCCATACTGGACACCGGCTGACGTTCACCGCGCAGCAAGCCAGCAATCCGATACAGCAATACCGCACCCAGACAACTCAATGCCACCGAATGAGCGTAACTGAGTTGGTACTGTTGGCTGAGCCAAAACACACCGGCGCAGATGGCCAGAATCAGCCCACTGAAACGAAGCCAACTGGCAGCGCCCGCCCGGTCTTCCAGAGATTCAGCTTCCTGCGTGGGCTCCGGCTCACGCCAGAACAATCCTGCCAGCACCAGCACAATGGCAAACGGAATCGCCAACGACAACAACTGAAGCATCCCGAGCCCGGGCAGCAGCGTCAGGGTCAGAACCACAGAAATGGACAAGGGCGAGAACGTAGGTGCCACACCAAACCCTCGCAGCACAGCCCGAGTAGCATTGCGGGTGGCCGGCGAGTCGCCGTTCTGGCGGATACGTTCCCCAACCAGGCTGCCAACCACCGCCACCGACCCGAAGTTCAAAGGCACCGAGACCAGGGAAGTGCCATAGGCGAGGCTCAGATAACGTACCAACGGCTTGCCACCGAACAGACTGACCGAAATACGTTGCAGATCTTTAGTGCGAGCCAGTACATTCGACAACAACATCACCGCGAGCACCAGGCCCGCCAGTCGGGTCATGCTGCCGGCTGCCGTCGCGATCAGGGCCGGGTCATGGCCGAGGGCGAAAGCCAGGGTCAACACCGCGAACGCAAACACTCCCCGGGGGACATGCCGCATGTCCTGCCACCCCAGAACCACCGCCAGACTCACCGCCAGTGCTCCCATCAGGGCCATGCCCGGCAGCAAGGAAAGCACCGCCGCAATCAAAGCAATGTATGCAAACGCAGAACGTAGTATGTACTGCAAAGGTGGCTCCCTCGTTCAAAGATCTGGCTCAGGAACCACTATCATAAGGATGCTAAGTTGCTATGCCTATCCGCAATTAGGTGCGTAGAGCAGTGATCGTAACCAACCGATCCAATTGCTTGCTCAATGGGTATATTTAGAAGAGAGTAGGTCTACACAAAAACACGACATAAACAGGAAAGGTCCTTATGCTCCGCTGGAAGCTTGTTGCTGGAATACCGGCACTGATCCTGACACTGGCCGGATGCAGCGAGTCGTCCAAGCCCACGAACACTCTGGCGATTGAATCACCTTTTGAAACCGGCATCCTGAAAGTGGCCACTCGTAACGGCTCCACCACTTATTATCTGGACCGCCACGAGAACCCTGTTGGCCCTGAATACTCGCTGGTCATGGATTACGCGGAGGCCCGAGACTGGCAGGTGGAGTGGACCATGCTGGATTCCACCAGCGCGGTTCTTGACGCACTCGAAGCTGGCACAACACACCTGGCCGCAGCCGGCCTGACCCATCTTTTAAGCCGCAGTGATCGCTTTACCCGGGGCCCGGCCCACACCGAGATTACCGAGCAACTGGTATGCCATAGAAACAGCGATCCTCTTCCTCGAAAACCAGAGGATTTGCCGGGCACGGACATCGTCGTAACCGCCGGGTCGAGCTATGTGGCAACGCTCACTGCACTGGCCGAACAACATGACGGCATTGAATTCCGCGAAGATGCCGACCGCACAACCGAAGTGATCCTGTCAGATGTAGCAGCCAGAACGGTGGGTTGTGCCGTGGCCGATTCCAACATTGTTCAAGTGATGCGCAGACACTTTCCGCACCTGGAGGTCGCCATGAACCTGACCGAAGGACGTAATCTGGGCTGGTACCTGCCGGCGGGCGCGCAAGCGCTGGCGTCGGATACACGGGAGTGGATGAACAGCACCGCAGGCAACGAAGCGCTTGGCAACATGGAAAGTCGCTACTACGCCTACATTGGTGATTTCGATTTTGTGGATCTGCGGGCTCTGAACCGCAGTATTGACGCAAAACTGCCCAGGTACATTGACGAGTTCCGGGCGGCAGAGCTGAAAACCGGCATGCCGGCCGATTTGTTGGCCGCCCTGGCCTACCAGGAATCCCATTGGGAGCCGACGGCCCGATCACCCACCGGGGTGCGTGGCATCATGATGCTCACCCAAAACACTGCGCGCTCCCTTGGCGTAACCAATCGCCTGGACGCCAAAGCCGCTATCGACGCAGGTGCCCGGTATCTGGCAGACCGCCATAGGCGCTTGCCCGACACCATTCCCGAGCCTGACCGGACCTTTCTGGCACTGGCCAGCTATAACATTGGTCGCGGCCACCTTCTGGATGCCCGTCAGCTGGCACGGGACTTGGGCAAAAACCCGGATTCCTGGGACGACATGGCTCAGGTACTACCTCTGAAAGCCGACAAACGCTACTATCCCAGTACCCGGTATGGCTACGCCAGGGGCTACGAGCCCGTCCATTACGTGCAACGAATTCGTAACTACCGCGACGTCATCCAACCAGCGTTTCAGTAACTCAAGCGCCGAACAAGGCAGAACGCAGCGGGCGCAGGAAGCCGGCGTTCTGCCCGGCTTGGGCACGGCTGAGCTTGCCATCAAACTCCAGATAGCCATCCTCGATCGACTCAAAGCGTAACACCTTCACGTCTTTCAAATAGTTCTGACTGGCTTTCCAGGGGCCGTGAGTGCCCTGACGAGGCAATCGGTCTGCTGCCCGCTTGATGTAACCCGCGTCCAGGGAGCCCATAACGGTGTCCTCACCCAAACTGTTTTCCGTATCCCGTGGCACCGCCACCCGGTAGTCGTTCCGATCCATGTGGTTGATCAACCGGCACAGATACTCACTGGCGATATCCGCCTTGAGAGTCCAGGAAATGTTGGTGTAGCCGAAGATCATACCGGCATTGGGCATGCCCTCGATCATCACATTTTTGTAGACCACCTTATCCTTCAATACCACGGTCTGGCCATCGACTGTGGGCGTGATACCCCCCAGCATCTGAATGTCCAGACCCGTAGCCGGGATGATGATGTCGGCCGTCAACTCTTCGCCGGATTTCAGGCGAATGCCGGTTTCGGTGAAGGTGTCGATGTGATCGGTCTTGATCGACGCCGTACCGGCTTTAATGGCATCAAACAAGTCACCGTCTTTCACCACACACAAACGCTGATCCCAGGGGTTATAGTCTGGCGTGAAATGACGCATATCGGCCTTGCCTTTCAATTGCCGGCGAATGACAGACAAGAATAACCGGCGCATGGCTTTCGGGCTCTTGCGGGAGCGCTCATAAAGCAGTCGCGAGACCGAAATATTACGAGCCCTGGTCAGCCGGTAGGCGGTTTTTTCAGGCAACACCTTTTGCAGCGCCAGCGTTACCTTATCGTTGGAAGGCAAAGGCATGAGATAAGTGGGTGAGCGCTGCAGCATCGTCACGTGGCCGGCTTTCTCAGCCATGGTCGGTACCAACGTAATGGCGGTAGCGCCGCTGCCAATCACCACCACCTTCTTACCGGTGTAATCAAGGTTCTCGGGCCAGTGTTGCGGATGCACCACCTGGCCTTTGAAGCGATCCTCGCCGGGAAAATCAGGCTTGTAGCCCTGATCGTAATTGTAGTAACCGGTGCATCCCACCAGAAAACTGGCCGTGTAGGTTTCAACCTCACCGGTCTTCTCGTTCTCAGCCGTCAGCTTCCAGCATTTTTCGTCACTGGACCAGTCGGCGTTCTTAACCGCCACGCCGTATCGGATGTGTCTTTCCACATCGTTTTCCTGGGCGGTGTCGGCCACGTACTGTTTGATGGAGGCGCCGTCTGCCAACACTTTGGCACCGGTCCAGGGGCGGAAGTTGTAACCAAAGGTGAACATATCAGAATCAGAACGAATGCCGGGATAACGAAACAGATCCCAGGTGCCCCCCAGCGACTGCCGGCGTTCCAGAATGGCAAAGCGCTTACCCGGACATTCCCGCTTCAGGTGGCAGGCCATGCCGATGCCGGAAACGCCGGCGCCGATGATCAGAACGTCGTAGTGTTGGTGGCTCATGGGTTTTACTCCCGCGGTTATCTTTGTTATCGGATGCCTGTACGTTACGCCCCACCACTGCTCGTGCAATTGGCTTCTAAACCGTCTGAACCTGGTAGATACGGCCAAATTTACGGTGATTAAACCGGATAATGGTTATGGTGGAGAAAGTCATTGCCCATAGCTTGCTAACCGGGGGATGATCAGAACACATGCGCCAATGCCGGAATAACACCATGGACAACTACCTCAAGCCCACCGCGTTCTTTGATTATGACAAAGCCGAAGTAAAAGACTGGATAAACCAGCAGCTGGAAGGAGTACCAAAAGATCCCGTGGAACAGGCTAAGGCACTCTACCTGGCGGTGCGAGACAGCGTGCACTACAACCCTTATGTGTTCCAGACCGACCCGCGCACTCTTTCCGCCAGCTATGCCCTGGAAAGCAGGGAAAGCTACTGCATCCCCAAAGCAGTGTTGTTAGGCGCCGCCGCTCGTGCCATCGGCATCCCCAGCCGTCTGGGCCTGGCAGACGTGCGCAATCACCTGTCCAGCCCAAAACTGATCGAATGGCTGCAATCCGACATCTTCCGCATGCATGGCTTTATTGAGCTGTACCTGAACGGTCGATGGGTGAAAGCCACCCCCGCTTTCAACCAGCAACTGTGTGACATGATGAAGGTAGAGCCCCTGGAGTTTGATGGCCTGACCGATTCGGTGTTCCAGGAATTCACGGAAGACGGCCAGGCACACATGGAGTACATCAACGACCACGGCGTGTTTGACGACGTGCCCTTCGACTTTATCGTCGACGGAGTCCGCGCCGCCTATGGCCACCTGTTTACCGAAGAAGGGCAGCCGGCTCAGGTTAAAAGCAGTCTGGAACAGGACCTCTCCGAAAACTAAGGTCGCATCCACAAAAAAACCGATACCTGAGTCCTACAGGTATCGGTTTCAGGGGTCAGCCTGAATGGGCCAGGCTTAGGTCAACGCTTACTCAGCCGAGTTCCGGATCAGGAAGTCAAAGGCACTCAAGGCGGCTTTAGAGCCTTCGCCCATAGAAATCACGATCTGCTTGTAAGGCACGGTAGTCACATCACCGGCGGCAAACACACCCGGAATCGATGTTTCGTTACGATCATTTACGATGATCTCACCGTGCTGGCTCAATTCGATGTCGCCTTTCAGCCATTCGGTGTTTGGTACCAGGCCGATCTGGACAAACACACCTTCCAGTGACACCTGATGCGATTCGCCGGTGTTGCGGTCGGTGTAGATCAAACCATTGACCTTGCCGTTGGCACCGGTGATCTCGGTGGTCTGGCCAGAAGTGACAATCTCAATGTTCTTCAGGCTGCGCAGTTTCCTCTGTAACACCTCATCAGCACGCAGTTCCGCACCGAACTCAATCAGCGTGACATGGCCAACAATACCAGCCAGGTCGATGGCCGCTTCTACACCGGAGTTACCACCACCAATCACCGCCACGCGCTTGCCCTTAAACAGCGGGCCGTCGCAGTGCGGACAGTAAGCCACGCCCTTGTTGCGGTACTCTTCTTCACCCGGCACACCCATCTGGCGCCAGCGGGCACCAGTAGACAGAATAACGGTACGGGCTTTCAAAGATGCGCCGTTGGCCAGACGCACTTCGTGCAGGCCGCCGGTTTGCGCAGCCGGAATCAACTTTTCGGCCTGCTGCATATTCATGATATCGACTTCGCATTCTTTGACGTTTTGCTCCATGGCCGCAACCAGCTTCGGGCCTTCGGTGTAAGGTACAGAAATCAGGTTCTCAATACCCATGGTGTCAGCCACCTGGCCGCCGAATCGCTCAGCCGCCACCCCGGTCGCAATGCCTTTACGTGAGGCATAGATCGCCGCCGCGGCACCGGCGGGGCCACCGCCGATGATCAGCACTTCAAAGTTGTCTTTCTGATTGATCTTCTCAGCTTCTTTGGCACCGGCGTTGGTGTCCAGTCGGGCTACAATTTCTTCCAGCGTCATCCGGCCCTGGCCCCAGGGCTCGCCGTTCATGTAGACACTGGGCACGGCCATCACTTCACGCTTTTCGACTTCGTCCTGGAACAGAGCGCCGTCGATGGAGGTGTGCTTGATCTTCGGGTTCAACACGCTCATCAGGTTCAGCGCCTGCACCACGTCTGGGCAGTTCTGGCACGACAGCGAGTAGTAGGTTTCAAACTCGAAGTCGCCATCCAGGCCCTGGATTTGCTCAATCACATCCTGAGACGCCTTGGATGGGTGACCGCCCACCTGCAGCAGAGCCAGTACCAGCGACGTGAATTCGTGGCCCATGGGGATGCCGGCAAAACGAACGCCAATGTCACTGCCTACACGGTTGATCGCAAAAGACGGACGACGAACATCGGCTTCACCGTCAGTCCGCAGGCTGATCTTGTCAGACATCGGCTCAAGCTCTTCCAGCAGCGCCTTCAGTTCCTGGGATTTGTCGCTGTCGTCATAAGCCGCCACCAGCTCGATCGGCTGCTGCAGCTTTTCCATGTACGCCTTCAACTGGCCTTTGATATTGGCATCCAACATGTGCGGTCTTCCCCTTAATATCGTGAAACTAACTTTTTGAATTCAATAATGAATCGTGAAATAAGATGTAGCCAAGATAAGCGCTGCCAAGACTTTGCTCAAATTGATTGATGCAAACTGTTTGATAGCTCTTTGCTATACGATTCAGAAAAAGCGATTAATAAATACGAAAAAGGCCCGCAATGCGGGCCTTTTCGATCAGCTTCACCGTGAGGAGAACCTTAGATCTTGCCTACCAGGTCCAGAGACGGAGCCAGTGTAGCCTCGCCTTCTTTCCATTTAGCCGGGCATACTTCGCCAGGATGGTTGCGAACGTACTGAGCGGCTTTCACCTTGCGCATCAGGTCATCTGCGTCACGGCCAATGCCTTCAGCAGTGATTTCCATCGCCTGGATAACGCCATCCGGATCGATCAGGAAGGTAGCGCGATCTGCCAGGCCCTGGCCTTCACGCATTACACCAAAGTTGTTGGTAATGGTGCCGTTCTGGTCGCCGACCATAAAGTAGTTGATCTTGCCGATGGTTTCGGAGCTATCGTGCCATGCTTTGTGGGTAAAGTGAGTGTCGGTAGACACGGAGAACACTTCAACGCCCAGCTTCTGCAATTCTTCGTACTTGTCTGCAACGTCGCCCAGCTCGGTCGGGCATACGAAGGTGAAGTCAGCCGGGTAAAAGAAGAATACTGACCACTTGCCTTTTACGTCTGCATCGGAGATTTCTACAAACTCGCCCTGCTTGAATGCGGTTGCGTTGAACGGTTTGATTTCGCTGTTAACAATACCCATCTGAGAAAAACTCCTGTTGGTTCATTGGGATGGTGATAAAGAACGCGTAGAACACTATCCTACGGATGGCTTCAGTGAAAATTAATTATTCCCAAACAAGGAATAGGCTCAAGCTATTTCTTGTTTGGGAATCACTGACTCCGGCAACTGGCGCCGCCCTGAGACACCGATGCTAGCTCTATCAATGGGGCCTTAACCCGCAACTTCAATATTTCGGGAATCCAGAATATTCTCAAAAGATGATGATTTAATGGCGGCCAACGCCTCTCAATAACGCTCCCAGCGGCCGCCAAGCATGGCGGCTTCCTCATCCAGAGCCATCGGCGGGCCGGCCATCATTTGGTCCAGCACATCGTCCATTATATGGCCACCACTGGCGGTCTGATAGCGTTGCGAGTCTGGTACCGAAGGCGCGTTTACCGTGACAAGGGATGCCCAGTCACCACGGCCATCACGGCAGGCAATCTGTTCTGATGCCTCAGTTGCCGTATCTAACCGAAACTGGCGACACCAATCACCGGCCTGATTCTGAAACGTCAGCCGCGGCGTTAACGTGATGTCTGAACCCAGGACATAGGCCTGGCCACTGGGCTCGTGCTCGAGCACTTCCGCCAGTGCGGACCAGGCAGGCGGGTCAACATTCGGCGAATTCAGCCATTGTGTCATGGCAATACCGGCAATGACCGCGGCGGCCACGGCTTTGCCCGAGTGTTCCCGCAGCCGACGCCACCAGGGGAAGGCCACCACATTGTTCGAGCTGGCAACGGGGTCTGGCTGCTTGAGCAATCGGGTAACCGAATCCGGCACTGGCTGATCATCAATAGCACCGTAATGACGCTGCAACCCGGCATCCACCGAGGCGAGCTCAGCCAGCCGGTCAGCCAAAGCGGGGTCTAACTCTATCTGGTCGCGAACCGCAGCCATCTCCGGCTCACTCAATTCGTTGTCCAGAAACGCGGACAGTAGCTCGTCAGTGATTTTCATGATTTGGTCCTCATACCTGCCGGCGTCAATGCATCACTCAAAGCTGCCCGGGCACGGGCCAGGCGGCTCATCACCGTACCTTTGGGTACGTCCAGAATGTCGGCAACCACGTTGTAAGACATACCCTGAATGGCCACCAAAGAAATAATCTGACGCTGATCCATCGGAAGCTCTGCCATGGCCGCATCCACCCGGCTCCATTCCATCTGCTGGGTGGTGTCATGCTCTCCGTTCACCACCTGGCCTTCGGTCAGCTCGGGCTTTTCAGCAGCCTCGCGACGAACCTTTCTGGCCCGGCATTCGTCTATCCAGACATTACGGCACACTCTGAAGGCCCACTTGGTCAGATCCACGTCGTCAGGCCTGCTGCGCGCGAGTAAGCGCTCTACCGTACTCTGCAGCAGGTCATCGGCGTCTGGCATCGAGCCGGTCAGCGAGTAGGCAAACCGCCGCAGCCCGGGTAGTAGTTCGATAATTTCCTTGTGCATGGCGTTATCTTTCAATGAATGTTATTTGTTCAACGAGCCAGGATGCGAGTTATTCCCTGTTCTGTGGAATTTTTACTGCATCGAGCCGTTAACGGTGAACATCCCTGTAACTTAGGACTGGTCCAATGACTCCCTATTTCAGTCGCCATGTGCTCTGCGCCCTCACGCTGTGTTCATTCTCCGGCCCCGCGTTCGCCATCGGCAGTCAGGCACTGGACCGGCAACTGGACACCGTCACCCGCCAAATAGAACAAAGAACGGAGCGCGCTCTGGGCCGCGCCCTCGACCGCCGGCTTGATGGGGTTGAGCAGCGTATTGAAGCTCGTACCAAACAGGCCAACGACCGACTGGCGCAATTACCCCAATCTCTCCCTGTACACACGCTGCAAGGTGGTAAAGCGTTCAATGAAGTGGCTCTGGATACTGGTTATCGGGCTGTTGAACGTCAATGGCTGGCTACCGGCACCGCCACACAAGTCGCCGAGCTGAACCAGCCCGGCATTACGATTCTTGATCAGCGGGAACTGTCTGGCCTGGGTATGATTCTGGTGCGCTTTCGGGTAGCGCCGGCTCTGGATTCTCTGAACGCTCTACAAGACGCCCTGCCGGGCCTGGCCGAGCAACTGGACCGAAATCACATCTACACCCCGCAGAGCCAAGCGGCCGACGATAACACCAAAAACCTTCTCCCCCAGTGGCAAAGCCTTTGCGCCGCCCCCGTACGCATCGGCATGGTTGATACCGCCATCGATCTGGAGCATTCGGTGTTCGAGGGTGCGCAGATTATTCAGGAGAGTTTTTTGCAAATGGCAGACGTAAACGGTGACCTCTCAGCGCCCACCACCCACGGCACTGCGGTCGCCAGCTTGATGATCGGCCGCCAGGCAGGTCAGTGGGCTGCACGTTTACCCGCAGCCACCCTGTTTAATGCGTCGGTGTTCTACAGCCGGAATCGCGAGCTATCCGGCGCAACCCTGGCGCACCTGCTTGATGGCCTGAGCTGGCTGGCCTCTCAGGAGGTTTCGGTGATCAATATCAGCCTCACTGGCCCGGATAACCGCCTGCTCCGAACGGCAGTGGCTCGCCTTCATGAACGGAGTATTGGCTTGGTCGCTGCCGTGGGTAACGAAGGACCCGCAGCAGCACCGCTGTACCCGGCGGCTTATTCCGAGGTAGTTGGCGTGACGGCAGTGGATACCTCACGCGAGCTTTACCGCTGGGCCAACCACGGACAGCACGTGCTGTTTGCTGCTCCCGGTGTTGCCGTACCCGTGGCCAAGCCTGGCGGCGGCATGACACAAGACAGCGGCACCTCGCTGGCAGCACCGGTGGTTTCTGCGGCACTTGCCTGCGAATTGGTCTCGCAAACCCGGGAACAGGCGTTAGAGGTACTAAAGCGTGTCGCTGAGGATCTTGGCGAACCGGGGCGCGACCCCCGGTTCGGTTATGGTCTGCTGGATTACTAGAAACCCGCGCGCAGGGCCACACCGGCCACCCATCGGTCGTAATCCGCCGAGTCTAACGTGGAGGTGTAATGACCATATGACACCCGGGGCTCCAGACTGAACACCTCGTTCAGACCCAACCGCCAGCTGGCTTCAATCACTCGGGATTTATCCACCCGCTGGCCGGTGCGCTCCGCCAGATCGCGGGTCAGAAAATCATTCAGCGGGCGATTATCCTCTACCGTGATCACCACCTCATCGTATTCCTGGTCTTCATAACGCCAACTCAACCGAAAACGGCTGTCCTGGCCCGCCAACACAAACCGATGCACCAAGGCGGCCCGAAACCGGATCAGGCGATTATCGTAAGCGTCCGACCGGGCATCTTCATCGTCAAGGTCTACGCCAAGTATCAGATTGCTTCTGGCCTGATTGAAAAAGAAGAACGCATCAAAACTACCACCCCGGATATCCGAATCTCTGGCGGTGCCCGCATCAAACTCTTTGCTCTTGTCTTGCACACTGGCCATCAGGTACACATTCTCGCCAATCAGGCTACCAAGGTAGAGACTGGTGCGCCTGAAATCCAGAAACCGATCCGAATCCAGAGTGGCGTAGGAATAGTGGTAGCTGGCACCCACCGTAACCGGATCAAAGTCATAGCTGAGATCCGCCGATAACAGGTGGATGTCCTGATCAAACTGATCCAGATTGTGGTAACGGCGCCCCGACAAATCGTATCCCAGCGTCAGGTTCAGGGCCTTGGTGGGTTTCAGAACACCTTCCAGCCCGGCACCCAATACCCAGGCCTCATCACTCTGGCCTGACGATGCGTTCAGTTCGTCCACCGTCACGTTGCTGTCGTGTTCCAGACCACCAGACCAATAACCATTCAGACCTGCGTCAGCCTGCACTTGCATCGCCGGTGTAGCCAGCCCCAACACCACAGAACAGATCGACATTCGTTGAATCACACGCATGTCTGCTCCTTATTTGCTCATCAACAAAAGCCGGGCCCTCAGGCCCGGCCAGTGTCAGACGAGTGATTACTGACCACCGTTTCGGACAGCGCCCTGAACGGCTCCACGAACAGTGCCCTGTACTTCACCACGAATGCTCTCAGAGACAGACGTTCCGATCTGCTGATTGGTTTCAACGCGAATCTCGGCGTTTCGGGCTTCATTCACGCGCTCCCGGGCCTGTTCCCGGCGTTCAGCGGCTTTATCGCGAGCGGCCTCGCCATTGGCGTTGGCCCGGGCATTGGCTGACGCGTTGCCCTCAGCCGAAGCACCATCACGGGCATTTGCTTGCGCGCTCATGTTCATTTCAGCCTGCACACTGGCATTGGCTGCGCCTTGCTGGGCGAACGCGCCGGTGGACAGAAGTGAACAGATTGCGAGTGTCAGTACATGCTTTTTCATGGAAACATCCTCCTGTGTTTTTCCCTTTCGGGTTACTTTCATCAGGAAGACGGATGGCCAAACAACTTATTCCATAAACATCGAATTTTATTGTTGGAACGTCATTTCGCCCTTGGGGGCTGGGGATGCGCACGCAACACCCAGGACGCCGCCGCAACGCCAGCCACGCCGATCAATGCCCCAGGCAGTGCACCCAGCGCCAGGCTCACGACAATGCCGGCAAACAGCAAAAAACCGCCGATCAGGATCGCAGGGGTGTTGGTGGCCTGCACAACATTCCGTGTGCGCCGCATTTCAAACGCCACCACTGCCGCAATCACCGGTATTACCATCAGAGTGCAGAATCCCAGCCACCAGAGGCGGCCTATCCAGAAACCGGCCTCACCCGGTAATCCTGCATCCACCGGCAACCCAAGGCGTTCGCCCAGCCAGGCCGCCGGCAATTCCGCCAGCTTGTGCCAAAGATAGAGCGGCATACTCAGGGCACTGAGCATGCCCACCGCGCCACTAATTCGGCGCCGGTCTAGCAACCACCGGCCCGGGCGCTCGAAAAACAACACCGCCCCTACCTGCAGCCACATCACGCCAGCCAGCGCCAGGGTTGGCGGCAACATGTTGCTGTCGCCGTGGAAATCCCGCCCAACCATGCCCACCGGGTAGCCGCTGGCCACGGTTGCGCTCAGCCATGCTGCCCCCAACACCAAAAACGCCAACCCGGCCCAGGCTCCCCGAAACCGGCCGCGCCTCCAGGCAATCCCAAGCTGTTGCGGTAGCAGCCACACCAGCAACATATTTAACCAGCCAATGCCAACACCAGACTCCGTCACCCGTTGCCCCAGGCGCAACACGTCTGCAATCGACGTTGGCATTGCCCGCAAAAGATCCACCAGGGCCGCCGCCACAACCAGGCCCACCACAGCGCCCAAACCCCAACGCCGATCTGCCGCCACACTCACTGGCAGTAACGCCTGCACACTCAGCAGCATGATCAGAAACCACAAATGAATCGTCAGGGACTGATTGAACGGCTCCAGCAACCGTCCTCCGGTATAAACAGAGATCAGGCCCAGCACGGCAATCGCCGCCAGATAGGTGACCGTTGGCCGGGCCAAGCCCAACGCCCGGCTCCCCCACCAATGCAGTTGCCGATGCCCCTGCTCCATTCGCCGGGCAACACCATCGGCGCTGACCGCCGCAGAAACAAACACAAACAGCGGCACCACCTGTACCACCCAAGTCAGGAACCCCGCCGATTCCCACACCTTGAGCAGGTGCTCAGTCTCGATCACGACATCGCCGTCAAAACGCGGCAGAGTGGCTATCCAGTGCCCGAAAACCACCACCAGTAACGCCCCTGCTCGCAATGCATCAAGATAAAGATTACGTTCAGGCGGCGTCTGTTTCTGCGTGCCGGCCGTTGCCATGACATCCGATCTCCTGCCGATAAACGGTTGCCCCGCTTAACTATGAATTGTGCACTGCGGGAGCGTGACTGGTGGAATCGCCTTGATCACCGATCCCACGGAACAGTCTACCCAGCAGGTCGGTCCCGGTAATAATTCTTGGATGGCCATTCCACAGCAGAATGGTGTCTTTATCGATCACTTCGGTTCCGGTCTTGCCAGAAGTCACCCGCAATAGAGGCAGATGTTGCCCCAGTTTTTGGTGGCCATCCCGAACCACAATTGGCCGATGACAATAGTCCATCGGCTGTATTGACCGGTTACCACCCATAAACACATCCGACAGAAAGTGTCGGGTTTTCAACACCAGACGGGGCTCACCATCGGAATCTACCAGGACCGCCCATTTCCGGCCCACTTGGTGGAGCTGCCGGAGAAAAGGATCGTCAGGTGTTGGCAATATCTTGGGGAATACCGGTGTGTCATTGTCGAAAGCCAGTGTGATGACACTGCACGGGGCTAATGGCTCGCCCTCATCGCATAGATGAACATCGTCGATATCAAGAAAGTTTAACGCGCCCCGGCCTTCCATTCGGGCAATGTCAGAGTCCACGGATTCCATGTGTAATTTGATGATTCGCCGCATATCCCGCTCCGAGAATACCCGAAGCGCCTCACCACCCAGCCACGCGTCCAGTATCATTGCGGTTGGCTTTGCCACAGGAAACAGAAGAACCTGGTAAAACCTCAACATTGGCGTGAGCAAAGCAGCCACTCGAAGGGCGTGACGCGAGAAGTAAGCCTGCGGCAGTATCTCCGCAAAAATCGTGATCACAAATGTCGAAAACACAAACGCCGAGACGCCGGCAAGCACCGAATCTGCCAACAAAGCCAGCAACACGTTAACCGACACATTGCCCCAAAGGATGGTGACCAGGGTAAAATTGGCGTCGTTCCTCAGGTTCAACACCTTAACCGCTCTGGCGTTCCCTTTCTTGGTCTCAACCTCCAGTTCAAGTTTACTCATCATGAACACAGCAAGATTAAGCCCGGAAAACATGGCGGACTGAATAAGGCAAAGAAACACAGCGACCCAAACAAGCTCTGACATACAGGAGCACCCTCTGATTCAATGTATTCAATCGGCTACTTTTGACCGCTTTGTTCACTGCAACGGCTTCGGCTCGGATGCCTCATCTTGGAGCCGCGGAGCGGCGAAAGATCGGTCGCTGTGCAGCCGATTGTTATGCTTTCTCTGAAGTGCTAGATTGTGTATAGAAACTAGAAACCATACACACAGGTACGCCATGAGAACGAACATTGTCATTGACGATCAGTTGATGGCAGAAGCCCTCAAAGCCTCAGGCTACAAAACCAAAAAAGAAGCCGTTGAGCAAGGCCTGAAACTTCTGGTCCAACTGAGTAAGCAGCAGGAAATTCGAAAGCTGCGAGGCAAAATTAACTGGGAAGGCGACCTGGATGAAATGCGGAGCGCCCGATGATACTGGTGGATACCAGCGTCTGGATCGACTATTTCAACGGAGTCGAAAACCCGCAAACTGACTTGCTGGATGCCTCGATAGTCAAAGGGTCTGTCGCTATTGGAGATCTCATATTTCTGGAAATCCTGCAAGGCATCCGCAACAACAAACAATATCGTCAGACCAAACAAAGCCTGCTCGCGCTAGAGCAATACGAAATGTTTGGAAAAGATAGGGCAGCCAAGTGCGCCGACAATTATCGAGCACTTCGTAAAAGGGGCATCACGATCAGAAAGACTGCCGACGTGATCATCGCGACATTTTGCATAGAGAACGGGCTACCCCTGTTGTTCCTGGATCGCGACTTCATCCCTTTTGTTGACCACCTTAAACTTGAACCTGCCCTGAGAGAAACATAACGCGAAACTTTGCGACAATTTAGGAACCGCGCAGCGGTGGAAAAATTGTCCGGCAACAGCGACTGGTTATGCATTATTCGTAGTGGCTCCAGAGACGGAGGACTTTTACCACTTTCTCGTCTTCAAGCACTTGGTATACCAGACGGTGCTGGATATTGATTCGGCGTGAATAGGCACCCGCAAGATCACCAATCAGCTTCTCAAACGGGGGTGGCTTGCGGTACGGATCTTCTGCAATGAGTGCCAACAACTCTTGGGCTTTTGGCTTGAGGCCGCTGGAGGCCAGCTTCTTTGCGTCCTTCTGTGCTTGTTTGGTGTAAACCAACTTCCATGTCACCAGTTCAGTTCCTCATCGCATTCATCCACGGGAGTATCCATACCCTCACGAATAGACTCTCGCATACCCGGTACGGAGAGCAGGTAAAGCGTTTCCTGAATGGCGGACCAGTCATCCTCCGAGATCAGAACAGCCTTGTTTCGCTTGCCCATGATGACGATTGGTTGATGGGATTCTGCAGTCTCGTCAATCAATCGATAAAGGTTACTGCGCGCCTCGGTGGCGGTGATTCCAGTCATGACGCACCTCTTGCGTATTCAACTTTCCACCAAGTGTACGCCTTCAGGAACGTACGTCAAGACGAACGCTTTGCATAACGTCCGCAATCACGCGCTTGTCGCGTGGATTGCATTGTTATGCCACCTCGACCAAAATTGTACCAATTATTGGTATTAGCGAGGTGGAATCATGCAAAAAAACACCAGCATCACTCTAGGCCAACATTTTGATGCGTTCATTGCAGAACAGCTCAAAAATGGCCGATACAACTCAACCAGCGAAGTCGTTCGTGCAGGACTGCGCTTGCTTGAGGAGACCGAAACCCGCCTGACTACGCTTCGAAAACTGCTTCAGGAAGGCGAGGACAGTGGTTTTGAAGCTTACTCCTATGACTCGTTCATTCGCGAACTGGACAACGAAGAAGAGCGCTGATGCCGAGTTTCAAGCTTTCCAGGAAGGCCAAAGCTGACCTCAAATCTATTGCACTGTACACGGCACGTGAATGGGGCCGGGATCAGCGAAACCACTACGTTTTTCAGTTCGACCAGTGCTTCCACCTGCTGGGCGAGAATCCTAACCTGGGGCAATCCTGCGATGAGATCAGCCCGGACTACCGTAAGTACCCTCAGGGAAGCCACGTCATCTTTTATCGGCTAGCCACCGACGGTATTGTTGAAATTATCCGTATCCTGCACAAACGCATGTTGCCTGAAGGGCATCTGCTTTAGGCCATAACGCGAAGCTTTGCGGCAGTTTTGGAACCGCGCAGCGGTGGAAAATTGTCCGGCAACAGCGGCTGGTTAAATTGCTACCGTTCACCTTCCATCTCATGCCATACCCGTAAAATGATGATGGCACTCACATGCACTGAATAGCGGACAACATACTTGCCAAAAACCATGTCGCGGATGGAGTCAGGCACCGGCGCCATTTCAACCGGTGCCCCCATTTTGGGAAAGTCTGGTAGCAATTCGATCTTGCCAACCAGCTCTGTGGCTATCCTACCTGCCGCAGAAGGATTGTGAACCGCGATAAACTCCCTGAGGCGCTTCAAATCTTCAATGGCTTCGTCCGTGTAAACCAGTTTCACTTACCTGACCTCGGCGCATCCTGCTCGTTTTCAGTTCCCCAACTATTCAGCCAATCATGGACCTCGCTAGCATCAACTACCTTTCCTTGGGCAGCCGATTCCATTGCCTCCAGCGTTTGCTGCCAACGCTCCTGCTCAAGCTGTTGTTTTTCAATGTATTCCGAAAGCGCCTGGTTTATAACCCAGCCTTTGCTTCGGTGGAGCCTGCTGGCGATTGTTTCCAGATGCTGTTCAACTTCGGCCTGAAGGCGAACTGTAGTGACGCTCATAGCAATACCCTCACTCACGTTGGTGACTACAGTGTATTACAGCATAGTCTAATAGGGTGCCGCAAAGAATTTAACGCCCGCCATCACCGGTGACAAAACCGCAGCGAAGCGGAGGGTTTGGCATCCGGTGCATGCCTTGGTTATGTTTCGTTTGCTGGTAATTCGAGCTGCCTCTCACTTCGCCAGACTCGTATGAGTGCAGCCTCTTTAGCCTGCCTGAGGTAAACAACCCGAAATGGCGCGTGAATCAATTCGCGAATATGATCCAGGTTGAATTCAGGAACAACGCGGCCAGCATCAGGGTGGATTTGAAGCATTTCACAATGCTCCAGGATAGCAGCCACGAAATCATCACCGATATGCGGTACATCCTGCTTTCTGTAATACTCCTGAATAGCCCGTAAGTCCTCAAGAGCGGACTGTGCGATGCGTAATTCCATTTACTTGATGCCCAACGTTTTCTTGGCGTCCTCCAACGATACGGTGTTGCCCTCGCGAACATCCATAAGCCCCTGCGCCACCGCCTTTACAAACCGCAATTCCTCTGCGGTTCTCTCATAATCCTCAAGCCCCTGAACAACAGCTATGCCGCGGCCACGGCTGGTGAGCAGGATTGGGCGGTGCGTATCTTGCGCTCGACCAACCACCTTTCCGGGATTAATCTTCAGGTCTGATAGAGGAATGACATCCTCGGAAAATTTCACTTGCATAGTGATTACCTAGCCAACGATTTGGTACTATTAATAGCACCAGTTAACAGGTGCGGTCAAGAAACATAACG
>NZ_JACUUB010000127.1 GCF_014859525.1 Marinobacter sp. | reverse complement strand
GCCGCCAGCAGCGGCACCAGCTTGTCCAGCTGGCGCATCCCCTCCGCGGACAACACGGCCTCACCGCTGCCAAAAAGGATATCGTTGCTGATCCGGAAGCGAACGCCATCCGGCTGCGCAATCACGGTAATGTCGTCGGTCAAACCGGCCGCCTGCAGTGCCGATCGGGCCCTGGCGGCAAAGACTTCGGACTCAGCCGACGACAGCTCCAGCGCTGACTGCGGAACGGTTACCGGTGCCACGGCAGGTTCAGACGGAGCAAGATTTACCGACTCATCAGGCAATTCCGAAGGGCCGCCCGACAACGCCAGCATCACCACGAACATCACCAGCAACAGCGTGATCACATCCAGGTAGGTCACCAACCAGCTGTCTTCTTCGGTGCTCTGGGTCAATGGGATCTGCAGGTGGTCTACTCGCCGGGCGACACCCGAGGTAGCGCGGTCCAGCTCAGACATCCTCGGCCCCTTTCGGGCTGGCCGGCTTTCGCCGAGCCCTGGCTCCGGGCCGGAAATCCCGAATCTCGTCTTCGTAGCTGACCACAAACGACTTCAGGGTTTCCCGCATCATTGATGGGCTGCGCTTTTTACACATCATGGAAATGCCCTGCATGACCATCCGCATCAGAATGATGCGTTGTTCAGTGCGCCGCTCCAGTTTGACCGCCACCGGCTTGAAGATCAGATTGGCCAGCAGGATGCCGTAAAAGGTGGTCATTAGAGCAATGGACAGTTGCTGGCCAATCACCGTCATGTTGCCGTCGCCCAGAAGGAACATCATGTTGATCAGCCCCACCAACGTACCAATCATGCCGAAGGCCGGTGCGAAGCTGGCCATCACCCGGAACAGCTGGGCCTCGGCATGCTCGCGGGCCCGTAACCGGGCAACCCGCCATTCCAGAAAATCCATGATGTCGTCCTCGGGATTCAGCTCGATCACCAGCTGCACCCCGGAGCGCAGAAAAGGATTACGAACCTGCTCCAGCTCCCGCTCCACCTGGGGCAGCTTGCCATCAATCCACAACCGGGAGATCCGCACCAGCTCTTCAATATCCTGCTGGGTGTAGAGCTTTTCGTTGCGCACCACCGTGCCCAGCAACTTGAAAACCCGCAGCACCTCTTTCAGTGGAAACGAAATGAAAGTTGCCGCCAGGGTGCCGCCGATCACAATCGCAAGGCCGGGCGCATTGAAGAACAGCATGGGGTCCTGGGCGGACCACAGCAGCACACTGGCCAGCACCGCCAGGCCTGCGAGCATTCCAATAAGGGTAGAGGGGTTCATTTACTTCTCCATCTGACACAGATCAGCACCAGCCCCGACTAGACTGATAAGATACATCGGTAATGGCAAATCCTATTCTGACGGGAGCACAACAACATGGAAATCAAAACCTTCGCCGATCTGATTGACTGGACCCGGCAACTGCATGCCCACCTTGCCCGTTGTCTGCAGGAATCTGCAGCGCTGAATAAAGACGAACGGGCTAGCGCGCTGCTGGACTACATCAGTCGGCATGAGGACATTCTGGCAAAAGCCGTCGCAGAATATGAGAAGCAGGCCGACCCGAAAGCCATGGAAACCCGGCTCTACGATTACGGGGTGCATAAACCCATCGAAAAAGAACGCACCTGCGACACCCACTATAACAATCTGGATTTTGCCGGCATTGCCCGTGAGATTTTCGACTTTCACGATCAGGTCATGAAGCTCTATGACAACCTGATTGGCAAGGCCGAAATTCCCGAGGCCACATCCCTGCTGGAAGACCTGAAAGCATTGGAAGAGCACGAAGCCATGCGCATGGCCAGCCAGATCGGCCGGATGGAGGACCTGTAAACCACCCTACGAGCATGGGCCGTCAACCTGGCGGCCCCAACTCCTTTTGCTCACATACCTGACAAATCCTGATCGTTTTCTATACTGATTTGAACACGCGACTCTCAGTTCCGCATTCGGGAAGACGCCGGATACCACGAAACAACGGGAGAAGGGATTCATGGCACAGGGCAGCGTCCGTAAAACGGACTATCCGGACAAAGAAACCAAAACAAACGTGCTTAGCCTGCCGCTGAACGCAGGCCAGGTCGATCGGGAACCGCACAATTACGAGCGCTGGCTGCTCACCAAACTCATGCGAATGGCCGGCTCACCGCCCATCCGGTTTCGCCTGTGGAACGGTGATGTGATCGAGCCCGAACGGCCGCCAGCCAGGTTCACACTGCACCTGAGGGACCACAAGGCGCTTTACTCTCTTGTCGCCAACCCCAACCTGGCCTTTGGCGACCTTTACAGTGCCGGCCGACTGGACGTTGAAGGTGATCTGCCCGATCTGATGGAAAGCCTGTACCGCTCGGTACACGCCGCCCGCCAGAAGTGGCCGCGCTGGCTGGACGCACTGTGGCGCAATCACACCCCCCGCTCCACCGGCATCGCCGAGGCCAAAGAAAACATTCATCATCACTACGATCTGGGCAACGAGTTCTACCAGCTCTGGCTGGATCAGGCCGAGATGCAGTACACCTGCGCCTACTACGAAAGCGCCGACAACACCCTGGAACAGGCACAGCTGGCCAAGCTGGAGCATGTGTGCCGGAAACTGCGCCTGAAGCCTGGCATGACCGTGGTCGAAGCTGGTTGTGGCTGGGGTGGCCTGGCCCGTTATATGGCCCGCAATTACGGCGTGAAGGTGCATTCCTACAACATCTCCCGGGAACAACTGGCCTACGCTCAATCGGAGTCTGAACGCCAGGGGCTGAACAACCTCATCACCTACGTGGAAGACGATTATCGCAACATCACCGGCCAGTTCGATGCGTTCGTCTCCATCGGCATGCTGGAACACGTGGGCAAGGAAAACTACCAGGCTTTATCGGAGCTGATTAAGCGCAGCCTCAAGCCCGATGGCATCGCCCTGCTGCATAGCATTGGCCGCAATCGGCCCATGCTGATGAATGCCTGGATTGAGAAGCGGATTTTCCCGGGCGCCTACCCGCCAAGCATCGGTGAGTTCATGGCAATCTGTGAGCACGGTGATTTCTCCGTGCTCGATGTCGAGAACCTTCGCCTGCATTACGCCCAAACCCTGAACCACTGGACCGAGCGCTTCGAGGCCAACGCCGAACACGTTACCGCCATGTACGACGAACACTTCACCCGGGCCTGGAGACTGTATCTGGCCGGTTCCGTGGCCGCGTTCAGGGCCGGGTCGTTGCAGCTGTTCCAGGTAGTGTTCAGCCACGGTGACAACAACCAGTTACCTCAAAGCAGGCAAGATCTGTATACCTTTCCGGCCACACCGGAGGACACTTGATGGATTACTACGACGTGATCATCGTCGGTGCCGGCCCCGCTGGCTCCACGCTGGCCCGCGCTCTGGAAAACGCCGGAAAGAACGTGCTGGTGATCGACAAAGCGGACTTCCCGCGGGATAAAACCTGCGCCGGCTGGGTAACACCGGCCGTGATGGACAGCCTCGACATCAATCCGAATGAGTACGCCAATGGCCGGACCCTGCAGCCCATTCGGCGTTTCCGTATCGGCATGATGGACCAGCCCGCCGTGGAAAACGATCACCACGGCATTGTCAGCTACGGCATCCGCCGCTGCGAGTTCGACGCCTTTCTACTGGACCGGGTACATGCCCCCAAGCAGCTGGGCACGGCGGTGAGATCGATCGTCCGTAATAACGGCAACTGGGTCATCAACGAACAATGGCAGGCTCCGTTGTTGATCGGTGCCGGCGGCCACTTCTGCCCGGTCGCCAAATTGCTCGGCAACGGCCCCGGCAAACACGAGACGGTGGTGGCCGCCAAAGAAGTAGAGTTCGAGATGACGCCGGAGCAGGCCCGGGTGTGCCAGGCCCGGGGCGATACGCCGGAACTCTGGTTTTGCCGGGATCTTAAGGGCTATGCCTGGGTGTTCCGGAAAGGTAATTTCCTCAACATTGGCCTGGGCAGGGAAGATAATCACCGCTTGAGCGATCATCTGGAAGCCTTCGTGGACAGCATGAAACAGGACGGCCGCATTCCCGCTGACCTGCCGGGCCGCTTCAAAGGCCACGCCTACCTGTTGTATGCCCATGCCGACCGGCCACTGGTAGACGACGGGGTGCTTCTGATCGGCGACGCTGCTGGACTGGCCTATACCCAGAGCGGCGAAGGCATCCGGCCGGCTATTGAATCGGCCCTGATGGCTGCGGAGGTGATTCTCAATGCCGCTGACTTCTCGGCCATGTCGTTACAACGCTATGGTGAGCGGATTGCTGGACGCTTTGGAAACCGTGCCAGCGATCAGGCGCCGGGCTGGGAAATGCCGGAATGGGTAAAACAGCCGGTGGCCAGCACCCTGATGCGCTCCCACTGGTTCACCCGCAAGGTGGTGACCGAGAAGTGGTTCCTGCATCAGAATGTGCCCCCGCTTAAAGCCGCGGGCTGAAAAGCAAAAAGCCGGGCCCTGAGGCCCGGCGAAGTGACGCGACATGAAATGGGTATTACATGGAGAAGTTGTGATCGAAGCCGATACCGAAAGTGGTGTCTTTGTCTTCGCTGAGGTCTTCTTCAACCTCTGACAAGAAAGCGTAAACCTTGCTGTTCTTGCCAATGGTGTAGTCCGCACCCAGTGCCCACAACGAGCGCTCTTCGTCAGAGACATCGCCTTCAGTCATGCCGAACTGAGCTTTGAGTTTCAGGTTGCCGGTCTTGTAGGC
>NZ_JACUUB010000126.1 GCF_014859525.1 Marinobacter sp. | reverse complement strand
TGGTCTGTTCGCTGGCACACCAAAGGTGGTAACCACCCCTTTCGGGGTACTCTCCGCAACAGTACGTACATGCCTTTTTTGATGCTGCACTTCATAGGCTTAACATTACATTACAGAGACTTACAGCACTGAAACTACCCCTTCAGCTACCCCAACCCGCCAATATCCTCAACAGCAACATTTGCCCACAATAAACGTACCAATTCAGTGAAGGGGATCTTCCATGTCATTCCTCAACAATCTCTCCATGCGGGGCAAACTCATTACCCTGGTGATGCCTGCATTACTGGTCATCGTTTTTTTCGCCGCTTTCAGCATCAGCCGTAACGCCGACGACCTGAGCAACATGCGCCAGTTGCAGGCCATGGTGAACCTGGCGGAATTGGGTGACCCCCTGATTGAGTCCCTGCAGAAGGAACGTGGGCGATCCGCGGTTATGCTTTCCAGTACTGCCGGAAGCAATGGCGAACAACAGGCCCGTCGGGAACTCAATGCCCAGCGGCAAGAGACAGACCGGAGCCTGCGGGACTACCGCATGGGCGTTCAGCAACTGGCGTCGGATGCCGAGTTTGATGGCGCCATCAATGCCAGCATTGACCAGTTTGAGCAGCAGCTTGCCACCCTTGGCCAGTTGCGCCAGAGTCTGGACAACCGCAGCATCAGCGGTGCGGAATCCGCCAGCAGCTATACCCGGATGATCATGGAAGTGCTGAACCGGATTCCTCTGCTGGTTCGCAGGTCAACCGACCCTGACCTTACCCGGCAGATCAACGGCTACTTCGCTCTGGCTGAAGCGGCCGAGATGGCCGGGCGGGAGCGTGCTAACGGCGCGGCTCTGGTCCGTTCCGGTGACTTTGATCTGCCCACGCTCGGGCGAATCACCGGCATGGGTGGGCAACAGGATGCTTATCTGAATTCGGCCATCAGCATGCTGCCAGCCAGCTCCAGCATGCGGGCCGATATTGCCCGGCTGCCAGAACTGCCAGCCAGCCGCGAGTTTCAGAACCAGCGCGACACGCTGCTGAGCAGTCCTTCCGGCATGTACGCCCTGGATGCCGGCGAGTGGTTCGGCACTGCCACCAAACGCATTGAAGCCATGAACAGCATCCGGAACCAGATGCTGGCTCAAGTGGAGGCTTCTGCTGCTGAGGCCGTTACCGAAGCCCGAACCGCGTTGATCGGAGCATCCGTGATTGCAGCCGGTGCCATTGCGCTTGTGATCGTTCTGATGATGGTGATCATTCACGCCATTCATAAGCAGGTGTCTGCCCTGTTGGCCGGCGTTCGCTATGCCATGGACAACAAAGATCTGACCCGGGAGATCCCGGTATCCAGCAAGGACGAAACCGGCACCATCGCCAAAGCCATCAACGAACTGTTTGGCCGGTTCAGCGAAGCCCTGCTGCAGATCGACAAAGCCAGCGTGCAGCTGGCCACCGCCACCGAAGAAACCAGCTCCACCGTTGGCCAGAACTCCGGCCAGATCAAGAACCAGCAACAGCAGATTGAGCAAGTCGCGGCGGCGACTGAAGAAATGTCCGCCACCTCCGAGGAAATCTCCAACAATACCCAGCAGGTGGCGGATGCCTCAAGCCGGGCCATGGACAAGAGCCAGACCGGTGAAAAGGTGCTTCACGACAGCGTGGCCCAAATTCGCACTCTGGCAAAATCGGTTCAGGAAGTGAATCAGGTGATCGAGGAACTGGAGGAACGCAGCGGCTCCATCAGCGAAGTGGTGGATGTGATCCGCAAAGTCGCCGACCAGACCAACCTGCTGGCGCTGAATGCGGCCATCGAGGCGGCACGGGCTGGCGAGCATGGCCGTGGCTTTGCAGTAGTGGCCGATGAGGTGCGTACCCTGGCCCGGCAAACCCACGAATCCACAACCCAGATTGAAGACATTATCAATGGTTTCAAGACCATCACCGACAGTGCCAGCCGCTCGATCATCGGCAGTCACAAGTTGGCCGACCAGACCAGCGAGCAGGCCTCTGAAATGGAGAAGACCTTCGCCGAGATCCTGATGGATGTGAACAGTATTTCTGACATGGCCACCCAGATAGCGACTGCGTCTGAACAGCAAGTCGCAGTGACACGCGAACTGGCGGGCAGTATGGAGACGGTCAGTGAAGCCGCCATCCTGGCTCTGACCGGATCTCAGGAAATCACTCAGGTGACTCAGGAACAGGCCCGGCTGGCACGCCAGCTGCAGGATCTGGCTAACGAGTTCAAAGTGGCCAGCTAATACCTAATGTCAGAAACCAACAAGGGCTGCCAGATGGCAGCCCTTGTTGGTTCAGCTTACGGACACCGGCATCAGATAATCCGCGAGAACCGCTGGCTGGCACCTTCCTTGCGATACATATCAAAGATCTGGCAGATGGCCCGGATCAGCAGGCGGCCGGCAGGCTGCACCTGCAGAACCGTGCCGTCGTCGGCAATCAGCTCGTCCTGAATCATTGGCTTCAGCCGGTTAAGCTCATCTGCGAAATACCGATCAAAATTCTCGCCCCATTGATCGGCAAACTGCTTGCGGTCCAGACGAAACTGGCAGATCAGCTGGCCGATCACCCAGCGGCGAAGACGGTCATCCCGGCTCAGGCCTACGCCTCGGATAATGGCCAGCTGGCCGGCATCAATGGAGGCCTCCCAGGACGGCAGATCGTGGTTATTCTGGAAATAGGCATCATCCGTCTGGCCAATAGCCGAGACACCCAGAGACACCAAATCGCAATCCGAATGGGTGGTGTAACCCTGGAAGTTCCGGTGCAGGCGGCCTTCGCGCTGGGCCACCGCCAGGCTGTCGTCCGGCTTAGCAAAATGGTCCATGCCAATGTATTCGTAGCCCGCCTCCAGCAAACGGTTAATGGTGTTGTGCAGGATGGTCAGCTTCTGTTGCGGACTGGGCAGGGTGTCCTGCTGAATCCGGGTTTGGGGGTAGAAGCGATCCGGCAAGTGCGCGTAGCTGAACACAGACAATCGATCCGGCGACAGCTCGATCACCGAACCCAGAGTGTCCGCAAAGCTGTCCGGGGTCTGGTGCGGCAGGCCGTAGATCAGATCCAGGTTGATGGAGCGGAAGCCGAGCTGGCGCGCTTCGTTCAGCACCGCCTCGGTCATTTCCCGGGGCTGGATGCGGTTCACGGCTTTCTGCACTTCCGGGTTCACATCCTGTACACCCAGGCTAATGCGATTGAAACCCAGCTCCCACAAGGTAGACAGGGTATCTTCGTCCACTTCACGGGGATCAATTTCTACGCTGTAGTCACGCTCGTCGCCGGACTGCAGGTTGAACAGTTCGCCGTAACCGGCCATCAGGTGCTGCATCACATCCTTGGGCAGGAACGTGGGGGTGCCGCCGCCCCAATGCAGTTGTTGCACCGGGCGATCGGCACCGAACAATTTTGACTGGATGGCCGCTTCTTTCAGCACACGCTCCACATAGGGCATGGCCTTGTCGCGCTTTTTGGTGATCACCTTGTTGCAGGCACAGTAGTAGCAGAGGTGTGCACAGAACGGCAGATGCGTGTACAAGGAGATGGGGCCACCGGCAGCCTTGCTCCGGCCGGCCGCCTTCACCATGTCCTCGATGCGATAGTTCTGGGTGAACTCGACGGCCGTGGGGTAAGACGTGTAACGGGGGCCACTGAGGTCATAGCGGCGGATGAGCGCCTCATCCCAGATGAAGGCAGGCAGATTATTGTCTGCAGCGGTGTTGGAAGCCATAGTCAGAACTCTGTCGTCGGATTAAATCGGCAAGCCGGAAAGCGCCCATTATGCCCTATCGGCCGCGAGCATCAGTTGATGCGCATCATCTGGAGTGTATCAACATCACCATTGAACCACCCTTGCGCCCATGGCGTATTCAGCCTACCCCTTTGGGATAATGCCAACACCGGAGCCTACGCCATGGCCAACCTGATTCTGATTCTCGGCGACCAGCTGAGCCACCAGCTTTCTGCGCTTGAAAAGGCAGATAAAAACAACGATCTGGTGGTGATGGCAGAAGTTCACGACGAGGCCAGCTACACCAATCACCACAAGAAAAAGCTGGTGTTTATTTTCAGCGCCATGCGCCACTTCGCCGGCGAACTGGAGCAGCAAGGCTGGCAGGTGCATTACCAGCGCTATCATCCGGATAACCCGGAGCAATCCCTGGAAGCGGTCATTTCAAAGCTCGCAGCAAAGCACAAATCCGAGAGGCTGATTACCACGGAGTGCGGTGAATGGCGGCTGCACTCGCAGATCAGCCAGTGGCATGAACGCCTGGGCATTCCGGTGGAGAGTCGGCCAGACACCCGCTTTGTCTGTGACAAACAGACATTCGCCGACTGGGCCAAAGGCCGCAAACAACTGCGCATGGAGTTCTTCTACCGAGAAATGCGCAAAAAAACCGGCCTGCTGATGACACCCGAAGGCAAACCGGAGGGCGGCCAGTGGAACTTTGATTCCGACAATCGCAAAAAATGGTCCGGCAAGCCACCGGCGCCGGCGCCGTTTCGTGTGGAGCCTGATACCGTCACCGGCGAAGTGATTCAACTGGTGCAAGAGCACTTTCCCGATCACTTTGGCACCACGGAAGACTTCCACTTTGCCGTCACCACCGACCAGGCCCAGGCAGCGCTGGAACACTTTATCGACTTCGCCCTGCCCTGCTTCGGAGACTATCAGGATGCGCTGTCCGACCACGAAGACTGGTTGTTCCATTCCATCCTGTCCCCCTATCTGAACACCGGGT
>NZ_JACUUB010000125.1 GCF_014859525.1 Marinobacter sp. | reverse complement strand
GCATCAAACGCCGTAGACGATGGAGATCACGCCAACGGTAACCAAACCGATGAACAGATTCATCGGCACACCCACCCGCACAAAATCGCCAAACCGATATCCGCCCGGCCCAAATACCATCATGTTGGTCTGATACCCAAGCGGTGTTGCAAAACTGGCCGAGGCCGCCATCATAACCACAATCACAAAGGGCTCGGCATCTACCCCCATGGCCGCCGTCAGTGACAGCACCACCGGCAGAATCAACACAGCGGCTGCGTTATTGGTGATCACTTCGGTCAGCACCGACACCACCAGGTACACCAGCAACAGCGCCAGCAAGGTGTCGCCGTTACTCATGCTGAACACGGCACCGGCCAGATAACTTGCCGCGCCAGTCTGCTCCAGGGCGCCACCCAGCGCAAACGAGGCCGCAATGGTCAGAATTACCGGAACATCAACGGACTTCTGAGCCTGGCCAACGGAGCAGCACCCGGACAGAATCATCAGAAACGCCCCCACCAGCGCCGCATTGAGCATGGTCATAACACCAAAAGCGGCCAGACCTACCAACACAAACAAAATGCCCCAGGATAACCCGGCGCGATCGTGACGAGGTGCTTCTGTTTCCAGATCGTTGATTAACAGAAAATCCTTGTTGTAACGCTGCCGGCTAACAAACGCCGGGCGAGCCTCCAGCAACAACACATCACCGGGCTTGAGACGAATATTGCCCAGATTACCCGGCACCCGTTCCCCCCCGCGAGCCACCGCCAGCACAACAGCACCGTAACGGTCACGAAACCGGGCATCGCGTATGGTTTGACCAAGCACATCCGACTGGGGTGACAAAACGGCCTCCACAAGGCGACGTTCAGCCCGGATTTTGCTCAGGGACGGCTCATCATCGTGCACCGAAGGCACAATACCGTTGATTCTCAGCAAGTCAGAAATGGCTTGAGTGTCTCCCGCAAACACTAACCGGTCACCACCTCGTAGACGTTCTTCCGAGGGCACCGCCGTTACCACACTGCCATCGCGTTCGATCTCCACCAGGTAGAGGCGGTCCAGCTCTCGCAATCCGGCTTCACCCACGCTTTTGCCCACCAACGGCCCTTCAAATGCCACCGCGACTTCAAGCGTAAATTCTTTGACCGAGCCAAACTTCTGCTGGTCTTTGCGATCTGGTAATACTCGCGGTAACACCAGCAGCATCACCGAGATCCCGATGATTGCCACCGGTAAGCCCACCTGGGTGATCGCAAAAATAGAAAAACCATCCGTGCCCGTTAACTGCTGGTACTGGCCATTGACCACAAGATTGGTGCTGGTGCCAATCAGAGTCAGCGTACCCCCCAGAATGGCCGAATAACTCAACGGGATCATCAGCTTTGATGGCGCAATACCGATTTTTCTGGACCAGGTGTGGATCGCCGGGATCATGGTGGCAACCACCGGAGTATTGTTCAGAAAGCCGCTTAAAAGAGTTACTGGCAGGGCAATGCGGGCCTGGGCACCACGCACCGATTTAGGACTTCCCAGAACATAGCGGACGAGCAGATCAACGCCGCCGGAATGATGCACTCCAGACGCCACCACAAACAGCGCGACCACCGTGATCAAGCCGGAATTGCTAAAACCCGCCAGTGCCTGTTCGGGACCAATGATGCCGCTGGCGCTCAACACCACCAGCGCCGCCATCATGACCAGATGAGGCGCAAATCGACCAGAACTCATCAGTACCAGGGCGGCCACTGCCAATCCCAGGGAAAACCATCCTTGCCAGTCCATAACTCGGTTTATCCGGTGATAAAACCGACAGGATAACGAGCCATACCAATTCTGAGAAAGAATAAAGAACGATTCTTATAGCACTGCAGGGAATATCAAACCGCCACATCGGCCATGTTGCCGTAGGCTTCAAGCCAAACCTTACGGTCAGACGCCCGCTTTTTACCCAACAGCATGTCCATGCACTCGTCTGTGTTATCACCCTCTTCCAACGTCAACATCACCAAACGACGAGTATCCGGAGCCATGGTAGTCTCCCGCAGCTGTAGCGGGTTCATTTCGCCCAACCCCTTGAAGCGGGTGACCTGGATCTTGCCCTTGCGATTCTCCGCCGCCAGGCGATCAAGAATGCCCTGCCTCTCGTGCTCATCCAAGGCGTAGAAAGTTTCTTTGCCCAGGTCCACCCGGTACAGTGGAGGCATGGCCACAAACACATGGCCAGCAGACACCAACGGACGGAAGTGCTTAACGAACAGCGCGCACAACAACGTGGCGATGTGCAGGCCGTCAGAATCGGCGTCTGCCAGGATGCAGACTTTGTTATAACGTAATCCGGCCAGTTCATCCGAGCCAGGGTCGACACCAATAGCCACGGCAATGTCGTGAACTTCCTGCGAGGCCAGTATCTCGCTGGAATCTACCTCCCAGGTATTGAGAATCTTGCCCCGAAGCGGCATCACCGCCTGAAACTCCCGATCTCGGGCTTGCTTGGCGGAGCCGCCGGCGGAATCTCCCTCCACCAGAAACAGTTCTGAGCGATTGGTATCGGAGCCCGAACAATCCGCCAGCTTGCCCGGTAACGCCGGACCCGAGGTGACCTTCTTGCGAGCGACTTTTTTGCTGGCGCGCAGCCGGCGTTGGGCATTATTGATAAACAACTCGGCCAACACTTCGGCAATGTCAGTGTGCTGGTTCAGCCAAAGACTGAATGCATCTTTGACCACACCAGAGACAAACGCTGCCGCCTCCCGGGAAGACAAGCGCTCTTTGGTTTGGCCGGAAAACTGGGGTTCCTGCATTTTGAAGGACAACACATAGGCCACCCGTTCCCAGATGTCCTCGGGCGACAGTTTTACACCCCGCGGCAGCAAACTGCGAAACTCGCAGAATTCCCGCATGGCTTCCAGCAGACCGGTACGCAGACCATTGACGTGGGTACCACCCTGAGCTGTCGGGATCAGGTTAACGTAGCTTTCCATCACCGCATCGCCGCCTTCAGGCAGCCACTGGATCGCCCAGTCTACCGCTTCTTTATTACCGGTCAGACTGCCAGTGAACGGTTCCAGCGGCACCGCTTCAATATCGGCCAGAGCGGTCCGCAGATAGTCCCGCAGGCCGTCCTCATAAAACCACTCGTCCTTCTCGCCGGTTTTTTCGTGCACGAACGTCACCGTCAGGCCCGGGCACAGCACCGCTTTGGCGCGCAAATTGTGACGCAAACGGCTAACGGAAAAGTTGGGACTGTCGAAGTATTTCGAGTCCGGAGTGAACCTTAAGCAAGTGCCGGTGTTGCGCTTGCCAACGGTATCAATCACTTCAAGCTCAGAGGCTTTCTCACCGCTGGCAAACGTCATTCGGTGTACCTGGCCATTTCGCCTGATCGTCACCTCAAGATGAAGAGACAAGGCATTAACCACAGAGACACCAACACCGTGCAAACCACCGGAAAAGTTATAGTTGCCTTCGGAGAACTTGCCCCCCGCGTGCAGCCGCGACAGGATCAGCTCGACTCCCGGCACTCCCTCTTCTTTGTGGATGTCAACGGGCATACCACGGCCGTCGTCTTCCACGCTCAGGGAATTATCACTGTGCAGGATCACGTCAATTCGGCGGGCATGGCCAGCTAGCGCTTCGTCAACACTGTTGTCGATGACTTCCTGAGCCAGGTGGTTCGGACGAGAGGTGTC
The DNA here is from genome assembly GCF_014859525.1 of Marinobacter sp. Classification (GTDB taxonomy): domain Bacteria; phylum Pseudomonadota; class Gammaproteobacteria; order Pseudomonadales; family Oleiphilaceae; genus Marinobacter. The sequence goes on along the minus strand of NZ_JACUUB010000125.1, from coordinate 1,066 downwards.
CGTGTACATCCCCGGGCGCTTGCGCACCGGATCAAGACCGGTCAGGACTTCAATGGCATCGGCGTTATAAAGTTGCTCGCTCATAGGAATGGCATGGCTCCGCAATTGGTCGTAAAAGCTGAGCCATAGCTTAGGGATTCGGGCCGAAAGATCAACGGTTGTTTTGTGGTGGCGCCAAGTAGTATCAGTTTCCGGCCGTTTTCAGGATGGGCGACTCTGTGAGACCGGAAACTTCAAGGCGCTGCCAGCCTTCATCCGCGATCGCCAGAACAACACAAGGCGACGTAATCACTTGCGCCACCATCATGTCGGGCGCCGGCTCCGTCACCTTCATGGCAAGCTTGAGGGTGTGGTTATCACGCGTGGCCGAATCCAGCCCCACGCCATAACCGGCCGTTGGTTTCTGCCCCAGGGTGACGATCACCAGAGCTTCTTCCTCAAGATTGACCTGACGGATAACGCCCGTCGAGATGTTCTGCCCCCCCAGGTCCAGCAACGCCTCCAGCTCAGCACTGGAGCGAACCAGGGCAACGCCAGGGCCAGTCAGACCACAATGTGCAGACTGGGTAACCTGGCGCACCTGTGGCTCGCCACCGGACGCTCCACCGGTGGCACTGCAGGCCGTCAATATGGCTGCGGTCAGAGGTGCAAACAAGAAACGGGCAATGCGTGGGGTCATTGTGTGGTCCTGGGCCGATGATCACCTGGAGCCTTATTTTGCTCCTGCGACATCAAACGGTAACCCCGAAAGCCCGGTCTGGGCAAGATGTCTGGTGTTTGCGCAGAAATCGTCGGGCGAGTAAAACTGGTGGTCATCCGGATATCCGACAGGCTTTGCCCTTCCTCAATCGTAATCACCTCCCGTAAACCCGATATCGGGTACTCGGCGCAGGCCTCACCGGGCTGGCAGATAATGCCGTCACCATCGAGATCTGTGCCCGCCACCAGGAAGTAGTCGCCCGGACGTACCTGATTCAAACGGCGCGGCTCCTCGCCATCCCAGGATTCAAAGCGGAAACGGTAGCTGCCATCGGTAGCCTCAACGACAACCTGGGCTTCGGCCCAG
>NZ_JACUUB010000124.1 GCF_014859525.1 Marinobacter sp. | reverse complement strand
GGCGCGGCGAATTTAAGATACTGATCGAAGGTCAGAACATCTTCGCTGGGGTAGTAAGGCGCCCAGTCTTTGGCTCGGTCCACAACAATTAACAAACGGGACATCGGTGGCATTCCTCCCTGAAGGTTCTGCCGGGTAATGGGCGCAACAATACGCCGCCTACGGCAACTCCACAATCAGCCAGTGATGCGTGCTTTTACGCATGATGGCCCGCTATCGAAACCTTCCGGGCTCTACCATAATAGCGGCAGTGGAAGTGACCGCCAGCTTCCCGCACTCTTTACGCCCCGGGGTTTGATGTTTATGCCTGATGTACTGCTTCGACAAGCCGTCGCCGACGATCTGACCCCTCTGGTGCAACTGGAAAACCGGTGCTTAAGCGAAGACCGGATTTCCCGCCGGAGCTTCCGGAGATTTCTTGAAATGCCCAGAGACCGGCTAATCGTTGCTGAGCAGGATTCGGAGCTGGTGGGCTACTGCCTGGTCTTGATGAACGCAGCCACTCGCCTGGCATCGAGGGTTTGAGGCCAGCGTCTGGATCAGCCAAGAACGTGCGCTGCACAGGGGCCAGATTCCGGTCATCCTGATCAGTACCTGGCAACTGAACCGTAGCCGGGTGCCACACTGGGTCACCGTATGCGCCATGGATGAGGATTTTGTGTACCTGCACGATCCGGAGATCGACACCGACGAGGGTGAAACCGTTGCCGACAAGCAATACCTGCCCATCGACAAACGAATATTCGGAAAGATGTCCAGTTATGGCCGCAACCAGCCCCTGCAAGCAGCGGTCATTGTCGGCCCCAAGAGAGCCTGATCAACCCGTGCGAATGGCCGCTTCTTTAAGCTCAGAAATCTGGTCCCGCAGCCGGGCAGCGGTCTCAAAATCAAGATCTCCAGCAGCTTTATACATAGCATCTTCCAGGCGGGCCACTTCCTTGAGTAAGTCTTGCGGAGAACGTTTGCCCGCCCTGACCAGATAATCTTCCGCTTCTTCAGCCGCTTTCTGGCCGGGCCTGTCCGCCTTTCGACGCCCACGACCGCCACCGGTAGCGCCTTCCATAATATCAGCAATCTTCTTGTTCAGGCCGGTGGGCGTAATACCATGCGCTTCGTTATGGGCCTGCTGTTTCTCACGGCGGCGTTCAGTTTCATCCAGTGCCCGCTGCATGGAACCGGTAATCCTGTCGCCATACAGAATCGCCTTGCCGTTGACGTTGCGGGCCGCTCGACCAATGGTCTGGATCAACGACCGTTCACTTCGCAGAAAGCCCTCTTTGTCCGCATCCAGAATCGCCACCAACGACACCTCGGGCATATCCAGACCTTCCCGTAGCAAGTTGATGCCCACCAGCACATCAAACTCACCCCGACGCAGGTCCCGAATAATTTCCACCCGCTCCACGGTATCAATGTCTGAATGCAGGTAACGCACCCGAATATCGTGCTCCATCAGAAAGTCGGTCAGATCTTCCGCCATGCGCTTGGTCAGCGTGGTCACCAGCACCCGCTCTTCAACCGCGACCCGGTTGTGAATTTCAGACAATAGATCGTCTACCTGGGTAGACGCCGGCCGTACTTCGATCACCGGATCCAGCAGACCTGTGGGCCGGACGACCTGCTCCACCACCTGGCCAGCATGCTCTGCTTCATAGTTGCCGGGCGTGGCAGATACAAAGATCATCTGCGGCGCAATGCGCTCCCACTCCTCAAAGCGCATGGGCCGGTTATCCAGCGCCGACGGCAGCCGGAACCCATATTCCACCAGCGTTTCCTTTCTTGACCGGTCGCCCTTGTACATAGCACCAATCTGGGAAATGGTCACGTGGGATTCGTCCACCACCAGCAAGGCATTCGCCGGCAGGTAATCAAACAATGTGGGTGGCGGCTCGCCCGGTGTGCGACCAGACAGATAGCGCGAGTAGTTCTCAATGCCGTTGCAATAACCCAACTCCAGCATCATTTCAATGTCGTAGCGAGTGCGCTCCTCCAGCCGTTGGGCTTCAACCAACCGCTGGTTATCACGCAGCACCTTGAGCCGCTCATCCAGCTCTACCTTGATATCCTCAACCGCATCCAGCACCTTTTGCCGTGGCGTAACGTAATGGGACTTGGGGTAGATGGTCACCCGGGGCACCCGGCGCAACACCTCGCCGGTCAACGGATCGAAGTAGCTCAGCTGCTCCACCTCGTCATCAAACAACTCGATGCGAATCGCCTCGCGCTCCGACTCCGCCGGGAATACGTCAATAACATCCCCCCGTACCCGATAATTGGCGCGGTGGAACTCGATGTCGTTACGGGTGTACTGCAGCTCGGCCAGCCGGCGCAGAATCGCGCGCTGATCCACTGGATCGCCTCTGTCCAGGTGCAGCATCATCTTCATGTAGGACTGGGGATCGCCCAGACCATAGATAGACGACACCGACGCCACGATGATGGCATCCGGCCGTTCCAGCAGCGCCTTGGTGGCCGACAGCCGCATCTGCTCGATGTGCTCGTTGATGGATGCGTCTTTCTCGATGAAGGTGTCAGACGAGGGCACGTAAGCCTCCGGCTGGTAGTAATCGTAGTAAGACACGAAATACTCCACCGCGTTGTCCGGAAAGAACTCCTTGAACTCCCCGTACAACTGGGCTGCCAGCGTCTTGTTGTGGGCCATGACGATGGTGGGCCGCTGCACTTCCTGAATCACATTGGCAATGGTGAAGGTCTTGCCAGAACCGGTGACCCCCAGCAAGGTCTGGTGCGCCAGTCCGGAATGAATGCCGTCCACCAGCCCGGCGATGGCTTTGGGCTGATCCCCGGCCGGCTGGTAGGGAGAATCAACGCGGAACTTACCTTCTTTGGCGGCACTGGGTGTTTTACTGGCCATAACTGGCGATTAACCTCCGAGGGTCGGTACCGGCGCACACGGGCCTGTACCTGCAAGAAATTTAGCGATAACGCTGCTTCATGATACCATCTGTGCGATCGACGGCTGGGTGAAATAACAGCCAGGACGTCTGGCTCCTGCCCTGCCGATCGCCGCCCATAAGACGCAGCTTTAAGGAGCTCAAGTTTGGACCTTCAACTTTCCAGCCGAGTACAGGCGATCAAGCCTTCCCCCACCCTCGCAGTTACCAACAAAGCAGCAGAACTTCGCGCTGCAGGCCAGGACATCATCGGCCTGGGTGCTGGCGAGCCGGACTTCGACACCCCCGCGCACATCAAACAGGCAGCGATTGAAGCCATCAACAACGGCCAGACCAAATACACCGCCGTAGATGGTACGCCCGCCCTGAAGAAAGCGATTATTGCGAAGTTCAAACGCGACAACGGCCTGGAATACGAAGCCAACCAGATATTAGTAAGCAGTGGTGGCAAACAGAGCTTTTTCAACCTGGCCCTGGCCACCCTGAATGCCGGTGACGAAGCCATTATCCCTGCGCCTTACTGGGTATCCTACCCGGACATGGTGCTGGTGGCCGAAGGCAAGCCGGTGATCATCGAGACGAACGCCGAGACCCGTTTCAAGATCACCCCGGAGCAGCTGGAAAGCGCCATCACCGAGCGTACCCGTCTGTTCGTGATCAACAGCCCGTCCAACCCGAGTGGCATGGCCTACTCACTGGAGGAGCTGCAGGCAATTGGCGAGGTCCTGAAAAAGTATCCCAATGTCATGATCGCCACCGACGACATGTACGAGCCGATCCTGTGGACCGGCAAGCCATTCTGCAACATCCTGAACGCAACGCCAGAACTGTACGATCGCACCTTCGTACTGAACGGCGTATCCAAGGCCTACTCGATGACTGGCTGGCGTATCGGTTACGCGGCCGGCCCGGCGAAAATCATCGGTGCCATGAAGAAGATCCAGTCCCAGAGCACGTCCAACCCAGCCTCGATTTCCCAGGCCGCCGCTCAGGTTGCCCTGGATGGCCCGCAAGAATGTGTTGGTGAGATGGTCAAAGCATTCAAAGAGCGCCACGACTGGCTGGTTTCTGCACTGAACAAACTGCCGGGTGTCGAGTGCCTGAACGGCGACGGCACGTTCTATGTGTTCCCAAGCTTTCAGGGTGCGATTGATGCCACAGACGGCGTGAGCACAGACGTGGAGTTTGCCGAGAAGCTGCTGACCGAAGCCGGTGTTGCCCTGGTGCCCGGCTCTGCTTTTGGCAGCCCCGGGCACATGCGTTTAAGCTTTGCGACCAGCATGGACAATCTGCAGAAGGCCATTGAGCGGTTGCAGAAGGCACTTGGCTAAAAATTTTAGCCAGAGACTTGACGAGGCGCTATAGCCAACTTAATATACGCGCCTCGTCACATGACGACGTTCCCCGATAGCTCAGTTGGTAGAGCAACGGACTGTTAATCCGTTTGTCCCTGGTTCGAGCCCAGGTCGGGGAGCCACTATTTCGAAAGCCCGCTAGTTCTATGAATTAGCGGGCTTTTTGCGTTCTGCTTTTGGCTTATAGTGATGGCCGGCTTGTTCTGACCCTAGCCTGCAGGGCTTGGGAGCAAGGCGAGGTGGGGAAGACCTTTCCGAAAAACGCTCCTTCCGGCACATCCCTGTGGCGCTTCTGCTCCGCCATCCATGGCTCCGCAAATTTTCGGAAAGGTCTTCCCCACCCCGCCATTTGAAAACTGTCAGTATAGGCAACTAAAGCCCGTAGTAGCGCACTGAGCCTCTCACTCCCTAAACCGTAAAGTATCTGCAAGACTCTTAACGACTATGCCCGCATTTGCCAAAAGGGCGCGGATGGGTGTCCCTCCCGAAAATGTCGGAGGCCATGGATGGCCGGAGAGAAGCGCACATGGGTGAGGCAAGTGTTTATGAAGCGAAGCTTCATGCGCAGCCGAACGACAGCAATCTATGATTGCTGGCTGGACCCGTTT
>NZ_JACUUB010000039.1 GCF_014859525.1 Marinobacter sp. | reverse complement strand
TTACTCAAACGATACCCGAGCTCCCGCCAGCATCAGATTCGACCGGCTGCCCGCCCGCTCCATAACCGCCAGTTTGTAGGACGCGTCCTCTTTGAATGCCTTGGCGTATTCGCTGGGGATGTCCGCCGCGGTCGGAATATCGGCCTTCAGCGGGTTTACCGGCCGGCTGTTTACGTGCAATTCAAAGTGCAGGTGCGGGCCAGTGCTGCGACCCGTATTGCCAGACAGCGCAATTCTGTCGCCTCGCTGAATGGATTGCCCTCTCTTGACGAGAATCCTGTGCAAATGCAGGTAGCGGGTTTTATAGGCGTTACCGTGGTCGATATCCACATACTTACCGGCAAACGGATGGTTGCCCACGCGCTGCACAATGCCATCGCCGGTGCTGAAAATGGGTGTTCCTATGGGGGTGGCCAGATCAACGCCGTTGTGCGGGGAGATACGCCCGGTCACCGGGTGTTTTCGCCTGGGGTTGAAGTGAGAGCTGACCCGATAGGGTGTTTGGGTCGGCCAGCGGCGAAACGCCGGTAGCACACTCTTGCCGTGTTGGTCGTAGTAGTTGCCATCTTCAAACCGGAACGCGGTGTGTGTGCGGTTGCCCCGCTTTAGAGAAACGGCTTCAACCCGTGTTTTGCCGGTGCTTTGGTGGGTGGTCATCTCGTGGCTTATGATCACGGCAAACTGGTCGCCGGCACGTAAATCCCGCCTGAAATTCAAGCGGTGTTCGAGCAACTGGTTGACCGAGGCAATCTGGTGAGCGGTCAGTCCCGCCTTGACTGCGGAAACGTAGAAACTGCCCTCGATGGAGCCCCGGAGCACCTCAGACACCCAATGCGTGTCTGCTTCCATTCGACGATACTCAAACTGGTCATCGTCGGTTCGGGTGTAGAACACGGTGCGTGCGCTATCAAGCACAAGAGCAAGCTCTGTGAATCGGTCCTGATCATCAAAGGTCAGCCGGAGCTGGGTGCCTGGCTGTAGGGTTTCCAGGGCCAGGTATTCCACATCCGTTTCCATAATTCTGTTCAGATCAGATGCGGGCGCGCCGTAACGGCTGAAAATACTGCTCAGCGTATCGCCTGGCTGGACCTCATGGCGCTGGGTTAGGGTGTCTGAGCGTGACTCGGCAACTGTGTCCGGCAGTGTTGTGGTGCTGGCAGCCGGAGGTGCCGTGTCCAGAGTGTCAACCGGAAGGGCGGGGATCTTCGCCGAGGAGCTTTGCGTGGACCAGAAACTGGCGACCAATACCAGAAAAACACTGATGCCGAGGAGCACCTTGTGAGTGGAAGTAAATGCTTGTTGCTTTGCCATCGTTCGATAAACCCCGCCTGCCCTGAAACCTGTCGACAAGCCTGAAATCGGATTGCGCGCTGCACGCGCTACGGGCGTGCCCTCCCTCCAGTTTAACAGGTGATGCCAATGCAGTGGTAATTCCTCGCGCTGAGGTGCGGCATCCTGCATCAGTGACAGGGCCAGTGCGGCCTCAAGGCGGGGTGACATCCAGAACGAACGGGCCAGGCTTTCGTTTGTCAGTGCCTGGCGGAGAGCTTTACATTCATTGTGCTGTAGCCACGGACAAAATTGGATTGAACGTACCCGGGCTCGTCCAGCACTTCAATGTGGTCGAAGCGTTTGAGAATTTCTTCCCACAGTATCCGCAGCTGCATTTCTGCCAGCCGGTTGCCCATGCAACGGTGTACGCCAAAGCCAAAAGAGAGGTGTTTTCGTACGTTTTTGCGATCAATGATGAACTGGTCCGGGTCTTGCTCAAAGGCCCGCTCATCCCGATTGCCCGAGGCATACCACATCACCACTTTGTCACCCTTTTTGATGGTCTGGCCGTTCAGGGCGACATCCTGTTTGGCGACACGGCGCATGTAAGCCAAAGGGGTCTGCCAGCGGATGATTTCAGAGACCATGTTGGGGATCAATCCTGGGTTCTTTCGGAGTTTGGTAAATTCATCGGGAAACTGATTAAGCGCGAATACGCCACCGGTCATCGAGTTACGGGTGGTGTCGTTACCGCCAATAATCAGCAGCACCATGTTGCCCATAAACTCCATGGGCCGGTTGATCATGTCTCGGGTATCGTCATTGGCTAACAGCAGGCTGATGAGATCAAAACCGGGCTCTTCTCCTGCAGCTTTGCGCGCTTCTTTTTCTCGCCAGAGCAACGACATTTGTTTGGCCATATCCGCGGCGGCGCGGAAGAACTCGTCGGTATTGGCGTTACCTCCGGTAGACTCCGGCGCGCCCGCAGCCACATCCGACCAATAAGCCAGTTTGTGGCGCTGATCAAACGGAAAATCGAACAAGGTGGCCAGCATGCGGGAGGTAAGTTCGATGGAGACCTTTTGCACCCAGTCAAAAGGTTCGTCGATGGGTAGTTGATCCAGAACATCCGCTGTGCGGCTTCTAATCAGTGCTTCCATTTGTGCCAGGTTTTTGGGTGCTACCACACCCTGAACCGCCTGGCGCTGCACATCGTGTTTGGGCGGGTCCATGGCAATAAAGGTTTCTATCTCCAGGCCTTCGGGCTGCGGCCCGATGGAAATGATGGGCTCGGCGGAGAACAGGTCGTGATGGGTATCCACAAACAGAATGTCTTCGTAACGGGTGATGGACCAGAACGGGCCGAACGGACTGTGTTTCTGGTAGTGCACCGGGCACTCATCCCGCAGTCGCTTGAAATAGGAATGCCATAGCCCCTGGCGGTAAAGAAAAGGGTTGCTGAGGTCGATGTCCTGGAGTGCAAGCGTTGATACCTCCGGCAGTGGGACTTCTTTGAATGTCGGCACTGGCCGACCTCTGCCAACGCGGTTTTTCGCATGCTGGAAGGCATGTGCACCTTTGATCTGCCAATGGATGGGAATGATTGCTGTGGCTTTGTTCAGCACCGGTTGGATTACGGGTTCGAGCAAGGGTTTCAGTGGGTTCATGCAACACCTATGGGATCACTATGATTTTGTTATTGAGGGTTCGACCAAATCTGCCATCAAACCAGAACGCTGCTGCTTACATTTGGAATTCCGGTAAATGCACAATCAGACCGTCCAGAGCTTCCGAGACGGTGATCTGGCAAGCCAATCGGGAAGCGTCGGTTTTCTCCGGTGTGAGCCCGAGCATGCCCTGTTCATCGGCGTTGATGCTGCCAGCCGCCTGAACCCAGTCGCTATGCAAAATGACGTGGCAGGTTCCGCAAGCACAAGCGCCACCGCAATCGGCGTCTATTCCGGGTACACCATTATCAATAGCCGTTTGCATCAGAGATTGGCCCTCGGCAATCTCAACGATGTGTGCGGTGCCACTGTGTTCAACAAAAGTGATCTTGCCCATAAATGCTTTGCCTTCGCTGATCTTTGAAGTGTTTGTCGTGAGGCCAGATTACGTGCCGTGGAGAGGAGCCGGCAGGTCATTAATTGACATTAAGGAGTCATTTAAAGACACTCGATTAAAGCGCAAGTAACTCTGCGCCACCCGATGTCAGACGCCAACTCATTTATATAAGAATAACGATGCGCGAAATTGACCTGAGCCTGGCGTGTATCCCCTCCAATTACAGCCGGTTGATTGCCCGTGAGCTGGGCTTACAGGCCCGGGGCGTGTCGGATTTGCTGACGATGACCCAGTTGTCGGTTGATCAGCTCTTGCAGGAAGACACCTTGCTGACCCCGTTGCAGCAACTGCAGATACTTCAAAACAGTTTACGCCTCGCGAATGACGAAACCTTCGGATTACGCCTGGGCCAGCGCCTGACCTCTCCCACCCATGGCGCCATGGGTTTTCTGGTCAACAGCAGTCCGGACTTGCTCACGGCGATCAGGGCGTTTCAGGCCTTCCTGCCAACTCGCATGAACCTGGCGGGGCTTGAACTGATCACCCGAGGCGACTGGCTAGAGCTTACCTGCCAGTTTCAGATGGAGCTTCCTGAGGACCTTATGCGGGTGTTGAGTGAAAGCTTCGCGGTTATCTTTTTTGACTGCGCCGAATTCATTGTTGGCCGACCGGTGGCAGAAGTGATCTGCAGTTTCCTGCACACAAAACCTGTATACAGCGATCGATACGCCCACTACATTCCCGGGCATATTGAATTTGGTGCGCCATCGCTCTCGCTGAAAATACCCCTTGGCGTATGCAAGGTGCAGAATGCTTCGGCCAACCATGAGAACTACATGATGGCGTTGCAGCAGTGCGAGGCGATGCTGGCGCAACTGCATCCAGACAAAAAGACCTATAAATACCAGGTCCAGAAAATGATGCTGTCGCACCCACCCGGGGTGTTGAGTGAAGAGGAGGCCGCCGCCGCGTTGTTTATCTGTAAACGCACCCTGGCAAGGCGACTGAAAGCCGAAGGGAGCAGCTTTAGACAACTAAGGGACGACATCCTGTCGCAACAGGCGGTTGGTTACTTGCGCGATAGTTCTATATCTATTGAAGCCATGGCCGAGTTATTGAACTACCACGACAGTGCCAATTTCCGGCGGGCGTTCAAGCGGTGGTTTGGGGTAACGCCGGATGAGTATCGGCGTTACTACTTTTCCTGATGGGGTGCCGACGGAACGAGCGCTGGCACCCGGCATCTCGAATGGGCCCGAATGCAAACTCAGTCCCCTTGCTGCTGTCGCCAGGCCAGTTCGTTGGTGATGGTGGCTTTAGGGAGAAGCATTTGGAAATCGAGTTCGGCTATTTCCTTGCCATCTTTGAGTCGCTGAACAAAGTCAGGGTTGGCCAGCGCTTTTTTGCCTACCGCCAGCAGGGCGCCGGGAAACTGACTAGCGATATTCTGATGGTTGGTTTCTTCGATGCCACCGTTAACCATCAGATCAATGCCTTCGACATCGGCGGCTACGCTCGCCAGACTCTCATCACCACTAACAAAGTTCTGGCGATGCACGTCGCCATCGGTGGTATGCACAAAGTCAGCGCCGGCATCACGTAGGGCCTCGACGATCTGACGGAAGCCTTTGGCGCCCTCGGGTAACTGGTAATCGGGGTCAGTGACCGTGCCCTGGGAAAGTCGGATGCCGACCGGGTAGTTGTCACCGACTGCACTCCGAACGGCGCGAACCACCTCTACCGTTAGTCGTACACGATTCTCTAATGAGCCGCCGTAGTGGTCGTCCCGTTGGTTGAAATGGGTACTCAGAAACTGGTTTAAGAGATAGCCATTGGCGCCATGAATCTCGATGCCATCAAAGCCGGCAGCCTTTGCATTGGCTGCTGAGCGGGCAAAGCCTCCAATGACTACCTTGATGTCGTGCTCATTCATGATGGATGGTGTCCGCCATTTTTGCTGGTCACCGTACAGGCCCAGGGGGGTGCCTTTCGGAGCTATCGCGCTTGCGCCCAGGGGTTGGTCGGTATAGCGATTGGCCTGGAACTGGGCGCCGGCGTGCATAAGCTGGACAAAGATCTTGCTGCCGGCAGCATGCACGCGATCAACAACGGATTTCCAGCCTTCAATGTGGTTGTCGCTGATGATGCCCGGCTGGTTGGCATAACCCTGGCTGGCTTTATCGTCGGTGTAGGTCCCTTCTGTAATGATCAGGCCGAAACCACCTTGCGCGTAGCGCTCGTAATGTTCAGCCATCAAGACATTAGGCGTGCCATTGGCTTCGGCGCTGGTGCGCGTCATGGGAGCCAGGGCAAATCGGTTCGGAAACTGAATGGAGCGGAAGTTGACGGACTGCATTGTGTCGCTCATAAAGATAGCTCTCGTGTTTGCCATGAATAACAGGAGGGCAGTATCCCTTGAGGCGGTAGCGCGGAGAAAGCGAAGAATATCGACTTTGCCGATCAGTATATTTGAACGAAAGTTCAACTTTTGGGTGAGGCGGCGCCTAGGCCAGACGGATCCGGTACCGGATTACCCCAGCCTGCTCCTCGCGAATCCATTCAATGCTGTGGCCGGTCAGTTCGCATAGCATTTGCAGGTCGTGACGGCCGCTGGGGTCATCGGCCAGGAATTCCACCTGGGTGCCGCTTGGTAAACCCTGGGTACGTTTCTTGAAGCGCAACACCGGAAGCGGGCACACCAAACCGACGGCGTCGATCTGGTGTACCTCTGTCTGGTCAGTCAAGGCGCACGCTCGTGGGGCTGCTGCCTTGTTCCGCAGAAGACCACCCGAATTGATTCAGCACCACCGGAGCACAAAAGGCAATGATCAGAGCCGCGACAAATGCGGCTGCCATAACTTTCATGTTGAATCTCCTTTGCCTTGTTTCGCCTCAACCTCGGCCACCCACAGATCGTGATGCTGGCGAGCCCATTCAAGATCTACCTCACCATCGCTCATGGCATCAAACGCACCTTCCATACCAACCGAGCCGATATAGATGTGAGCAATGATGGCCACCATCATCGTGAACGCGACAATCGAGTGCCAGATGTTGGCGTATTGCATTTCTTCATGGGGCGTTAGCACGGTCGGGAAGTCGGTTCCCAGAATGCTGTTCACGACGCCGAAGGTGCCGGCAAACATGGGCATTTCAAACGGGAACAACAGCGACAGGCCAGACAGTGACACGGACACACCCAGGATCATCACGGTCCAGAATATGATTTTCTGGCCGGCGTTGAATTTCTTGGAGGAGGGGTGAGATTTGGTGAAGATACCGCCGCCGGCCCTGAGCCATTGCCAGTCCAGCTTGTTGGGTATGTTATGCGCTACCCACATGCAAAAGGTCATCACCAGGCCCAACATGAAGGCCCATGCTACGTTGTTGTGAAGCCACTTTGAGCCAACCGCGAGGGCGGAAAACGCATCGGGCCCAATGACGGGGATCAGGAAACTGCGCCCCATCAGAGTAATGAGCCCAGTCAGGCCCAGCGCAACAAACGAGCCCGCCAACAGCCAATGACCAAAACGCTCAATGGCTTTGAATCGCTCGATCTTGGTGCCGGACGGGCCGCCATCAATCATGATTTTGCCGCGAACAAAGTAAAACACCACCAGCAGGAGAATGGTGCCCAGAAGGGCGCCACCGCCGTAGGTAATGATTGGGCCTTTCCGTAGCTGATACCAGCGCATACCGCCGTCCTGGATCAGAACGTCGGCGGCAGGTCCTCGGGCCTGAGTCTTGATGTCGCTTTCGTTGTAACGAATGCCACGCCAGACATCGGAGTCAGAAACCCCGCCCCGTGTACCTAGTTGCTCGGTGATTGCCGCTGCATTCGCGGGATCGCCCAGATTCCCTGATCGAAAGGTATCGTCAACTTTCAGTTTCTGCTGACGAGCCATGATGTCTTCCAGGGTTTGCGCACCCCCGGTCGCTGTTCGATCAACCGCAGGGGCATCTTTCGCCCAGGCAGGGTTGAAAAGCAGGGTTGCCAGCGCAATAACGATGGCACCCAATAGTTTTATGTTCATGAGAGCGCTCCAGCGGAATGAACAAAAAGAATGTGTTGCCCCAATCGATTCCGGGGCCGAAAGGCCCCGGAATCATCAGGTGGGCTTAAGCGCCCTTCTTCTCGTAAGCTGTGCCCCATCCCCAGGCGCCTGAACCGAAACCACGGTTCACTACACGCTGGCGATAGATGTCCGAAACCTGGTTGCCATCACCGGCCAACAGGGCTTTGGTTGAGCACATTTCCGCACAGATCGGCAACTTGCCCTCGGCAATACGGTTCCGCCCGTACTTGTTGAACTCGGCTGTTGAGTTGTCTTCTTCAGGACCGCCTGCACAGAAGGTGCATTTGTCCATCTTGCCCCGGCTGCCGAAGTTACCCGCTTGCGGGAACTGGGGCGCGCCGAAGGGGCAGGCATAGAAGCAATACCCACAACCGATGCACAGGTCTTTGGAGTGCAGCACGATGCCGTCTTCCGTCTGGTAGAAGCAGTCTGTCGGGCAAACGGCCATACAAGGCGCGTCCGAACAGTGCATGCAAGCTACCGAGATGGAGCGTTCGCCCGGTTTGCCATCTTCAATGGTCACCACACGACGACGGTTGATGCCCCAGGGGACCTCATGCTCATTTTTACAGGCCGTTACGCAAGCATTACATTCGATGCAGCGCTCGGCGTCACAAAGGAATTTTGCTCTTGCTTGTCCTTCAAGTGCCATGGTCTACACCTCTTGTTATGCTGGTTCGATAGCACACAGGGTGCACTTGGTCTCTTGCATCTGCGTGACCGAGTCGTACCCGTATGTCTGAACGGTATTGGTAGATTCACCCAGGACATAAGGATCAGCGCCCTTGGGGTATTTGTCTCTCAAATCCTTACCTTCAAGGTGCCCGCCAAAGTGGAATGGCATGAAGGCAACGCCCTCGCCAACCCGCTCGGTGACCATAGCCTTCACCTTGATGCGCGCGCCTTCCGGGCCAGAGACCCAGACATCCCTGCCGTCGCGAATGTTCATATTGTTGGCGTCGCGAGGATTCACCTCTATGAACATGTCCTGCTGAAGCTCGGCCAGCCAGGGGTTCGACCGGGTTTCGTCACCGCCACCCTCGTATTCCACCAGTCGACCGGAGGTCAGAATGATGGGGAAGTCCTTGCTGAAGTCGTTCTTCTGGATCGACTCGTACAAGGTTGGCACTCGCCAGAAGGTTTTGTCGGCGTAGGTCGGATAATCTTCGACCAGATCGCGGCGATTGGTGTACAGCGGTTCGCGATGCAGCGGCACCGGGTCGGGGAAGTTCCAGACGATGGTTCGGGCCTTCGCGTTACCAAAGGGCGCGCACTCATGCTTGATGGCAACACGCTGGATACCTCCCGACAGGTCGGTTTTCCAATTCGCGGTGGGTCCGCCCACTGCCTCGATGGCAGCGCGTTCCTCTGCGGTCAGATCGCCGTCCCAGCCCAGGTCCATCAGCATTTGCATGGTGAACTCCGGGTAGCCGTCCTTGATCTCGGAGTCTTTGGAGTAAACCCCGTCAGCCAGGATGTTCTGACCGTTGTGCTCAACGCCGAAGCGGGCCCGGAAGGTGAGGCCACCCTTGGACACCGGCACCGACATGTCATACAGGACGTGAGTTCCCGGATGGTTCATCTCTGCCGTACCCCAGCAGGGCCAGGGCAAACCATAGGTGTCGCCATCACAGGGGCCGCCTACTGCACGGAGGGTGGTTCTGTCAAAGTGGTGCTGGTATTTCATGTGTTTCTTCAGGCGTTCCGGCGACTGGCCGGTGTATCCGATGGTCCACATGCCCCGGTTGAACTCGCGGGTGAGGTCTTCGATCACTGGCTCGTCGCCTTCAATGGCGATATTGCGGAACAGACGATCGGTAAAACCGAACTTGTCTGCAAACAGCTTCATGATCTCGTGGTCGACCTTCGAGTCGAACAGCGGCTCGACGACTTTTTCACGCCACTGCAGCGAACGGTTCGAGGCGGTGACAGAGCCTGTCGTCTCGAACTGGGTGGTCGCTGGCAGCAGGTAAGCGCCTTCTTTGCGGTCATGCAGCACGGCGGAAACGGTCGGGAAGGGGTCAACTACAACCAGCAGGTCGAGTTTTTCCATGGCCTCTTTCATTTCCAGCATACGGGTCTGCGAGTTGGGTGCGTGCCCCCACAAAACCATGGCCCGGGTGTTATCGGGTTGCTCGAGGTTTTCTTTGGCTTCCAGCACGCCGTCAATCCAGCGCGACACAGGGATGCCTTTCTCGTTCATCATGGCCCGGGATTTGCCGTCTTTGTCCCAGGTGGCAAAGCGACCTTTCAGCCAATCAAGATCTTCTTCCCAAACGCGCGCCCAATGGGCCCAAGACCCGGCAGCCAAGCCATAATACCCGGGCAGGGTGTCGGCGAGCACGCCAAGATCGGTGGCGCCCTGAACGTTGTCGTGGCCACGAAAGATGTTGGTGCCGCCACCAGCTACACCCATGTTGCCGAGTGCGAGCTGCAGAATGCAGTAGGCGCGGGTGTTGTTGTTGCCGTTGGTATGCTGGGTTCCACCCATGCACCAGATCAACGTGCCCGGGCGGTTATTGGCCAGAGTGCGGGCAACCCGCTCGAGTTGCGCTCCGGGTGTGCCGGTTACACGCTCAACCTCTTCGGGGTTCCAGCGTTTAACCTCTTCGCGAATCTGCTCCATGCCATAAACGCGGGTGCGGATGAACTCTTTGTCTTCCCATTTATTCTCGAAAATGTGCCAGAGAATGCCCCAGATCAGCGCGACGTCCGAGCCCGGGCGGAATCGAACATACTCGTCAGCGTGCGCTGCGGTGCGGGTGAACCGGGGATCACACACAATCAGCGGCGCGTTGTTCTCTTCCTTGGCTTTCAGCACGTGCAATAGCGACACCGGGTGCGCCTCGGCCGGGTTGCCCCCGATAATGAAAATGGCCTTGGACTTGTGGATGTCGTTGTACGAGTTGGTCATCGCACCGTAGCCCCAGGTGTTGGCTACACCGGCAACTGTGGTGGAATGACAGATGCGGGCCTGGTGGTCGACGTTGTTGGTGCCCCAATAGGCAGCAAACTTGCGGAAGAGGTAAGCCTGTTCGTTGTTGAACTTGGCGCTGCCCAACCAGTAGACGGAATCGGGACCGCTCTCGTCGCGAATCTGCAACATTTTGTCGCCGATTTCGTTGATCGCCTGATCCCAGGGGATTTTCTGCCACTGGCCATTGACCATTTTCATGGGTGATTTGAGGCGGCGCTCGCCGTGAGCATGCTCACGCACCGAGGCGCCCTTGGCGCAGTGAGCGCCCATGTTGAAGGGGCTGTCCCAACCCGGCTCCTGCCCGATCCAGGTTCCATTCTGAACTTCTGCCTCTACCGTGCAGCCTACCGAGCAGTGGGTACATACGGTCTTTTTGAGAACGATGTTCCCGCCCTCAGTCGACGGCGTTGAGGCTTGTACCCGTGTTGATGGTAATGATAAAGCTGCCAGACCACCCACGGCGACACCGGAGGCGGTTAAGAAACTCCGTCGGTCCATGGTTTTAGCAGCGAGGGATGAAAGTAAAGAACCCGCACGGGGGCCTTTCGCTACCCCGTTGGTTTTCTTTCTTAACATGTCCAATACCTCTCTCTTTTATTATTCTCGTTTTGCTGGAAGTGGGGTCATCCAAGAGCATCTCGCAACCTTGAATGCCTCACACTCCATTAAAAGCGAGCTGATTCGAAATATTTACGTGTGTGTTCAGTGTCACGCAGACCGCGGCTTTTAGGTGCGTCTTTCACCACCTCCGCTGCGGCATTGGGTGTCACTGCCATTGCCACGGCAGCCGGAGCTGCAGCGACTGCCATCCGCAAAAAATGACGGCGGCTGTTTTCGTCATTTCGGTTGTCCATAGGACATCTCCACCTGAGTTAAGGGATCGGGCAGATCCCGGTTACTGAATTGCAAAGGCGTCAGCTTCCACAGTCATGAAGGCTCGACCCAGCGAGCCAACAGATGTGTAGAAAATGGCGCTTTGCGCTTCTTCCAAATCGGTAAAAAACAGTCGCGCCCACTTGCCCATGTGCGCTTCAAAAAAGGCTTTTTGCGACGGCAGGTCGCTATCACTCACGAACTCGCCTGTAATGATGCCCGCCATGATTTCACACAGCGTACCCATGTGGTCTTCGGGCTCTTTAACGTCGTCGCGGGCTTTGATGCCCCTTGCCATCAGGTCGCTGCGCAGATTGGCCAGGGGTTTTTCGTTCAGGAACCCGGTCAGATAATAGCTGGCATATGGCAGCAGTTCACCCCGGCCAAGGCCAACAAACAGGTTGTTGTATTCGCGTTCGGCGTCCGCAGGTGTGGTGCGTTGCGCCAGAGCCGCAAGGTTTTTCGAAGCAGATCCGATCGGGGTGTCATCACCTTTCAGGCTCGCCAGCCCTCTCAGCAGCTCACTTGAGGGTGGGTTGCTCAGTAAGGCGCCCAGTAATTGGTACATCTGGGCTCGGGCGCGATCCTCGTCGCTAATCGATCGAGGGCAGTGGCTTTCAGCGGTGTTGACCAAGTCACATTCCTTAATGTTATTGTTTGATTTTTACGCCATTCATCTTTATAGCTCTGAAAGATCCATGGCGCAACCAGTGTCTCGACATGTAGTGTTTTTGATCATGTCTAATTAAATCTCATCCGCGGGCGATAGAGCGGCGCAGGTTCGGTCTCTTGCTCGGTAGAGGCCGCTTCCGGTTGTCGGGTCGGGCTGGAAAACTCAACCGTATTGTCGAGTTCGGAAGACTCAATTACCGTGGTTGGTTCTTCGGGCTCTGGGGATTCCACGGGTTCGGCAATGCCAGCTCGCGCTTCAATCTGTTCATCTTCGCGTTCGCGCTCAGCCCGTTTGGCAGCTTTGTCAAACATGCCTTGACCGACTTTGTACAGGGTTTTGACGACTTCGCCGGCGTGGGCGGCGTCTGTGAAATCCTCATCATAGTCATTAAGGCCATCGAGCACCGCCAGCACAGGGTTGGATTTCCAAAGCGCGCGCAGGGCCTTTCGCCGCAGAAGTTCCGGAATCTCTTTGCGCATGAATCCGGTGATATCGGTGCCCAGTTTGATGGCGTCTGGTTCGGGCAATCCGTACTTCGCCAAAACCTCATGCTCAGGCAACGCCTGATTGATCGCGAGCTCCTGTTCTTCAGGTGAAGGCTCGTTTTCAACCGGCAAAGAGGGGGAAGGCTCAGCCTTTTTGCTGACCTCAGCTTTTCTACGCGACCATCGTTGCAAGCGTGATTCTATCATTTACTGAACTTTCGGATTTTTAATGTTAGCGGGTGCGCGGTACACGTCGCTCTGCTGGCGAATGCGCGGGTCGCCTTTGCCATCTTCGATGGCGTCAACATCGATCCGGTCACGGCGCCGTTTTTTGAAGGGTTCATCGACGTAGTGCATATCAACAAACTCTTTAATCCAGGCCGCTAAAGATTCGGGGATCGGTACGGGTTCAACGATGCTTTCGCCGCTGTCCAGTGTGTCCAGGGCCTCATGGGCACTGGCGGTGATGCTGGAGACCACCCATCCGGACGGGGACTCTCCGGCCGTATCTCTGTCTAACACGACCCATACTGACGGAACCATCATATTGAGAGAAACGAGGTAACCTTCTACGTCGGCGCGAAATAACTCCATGGTGACGGTACCGGCGTGGTAATCCACGGCCTCACCCTCGCGGATCATTTCTTTCCAGAATGCTTCCGGCGCACCGGGTACCACTGCAACCGGTGTCCAGATATGTTTGGCCCAACGGGTTACGCCCGGCGTTCGTCGAACCACGGCCCCGACGGGTAATTCTCGTTTCCAACTGTTTGTACGACTGCTCATGACTTTTCTCTTTTATTGTTCTATGAAACTAGCAGAGCCGAATCAATTATCCAATTATCCAATTGTCCAAGGGCGAACGGCTATGGCATCCTTATTGAGCCATGTCCCAAACCAATACGTATAAAAATAACTAAAAGAGTAACTTTCCTGATGACGCCAAACAAAACCCTTCTGTTGTGCACTTGTGACAAAACTCAGTCGTTTAGTTTCGAGGCGCTGCAAGCAGCTTCAGCGGCGGAGCAGGTGATTGTTGTGGACGAACTGTGCGGCAAGGATATGGATATGGCCGCCGAGCACCTGAGTGGCGGTGCCGAGGTTCTCGTGGCCTGCGGTCAGCAAGCTGCACTGTTCGAGCGCCTGGGCGAGGATGTGCAGGCTGAGCTTGGCCAATCGGCGCCGCTGAGCACCATCGACATCCGGGATCGCGCCGGCTGGAGCGCAGCAAACGCCAACCCCAAGCGGGTTCACGCCAAGCAGGTGGCCTTGATGGCCGGCGCTCAATTGCCAGCGTCTTATGCGCCCGCGAAAGTGATCCAGTCCAGTGGCGTGTGTTGCATTGTCGGCCCTACTGAACAGGCTATCCGGATGGCGGAGCTGGTGCAGGATGAGCTGGGCGTTACCTGCATTGTGAATGATGCGGGCCCCATACAGTTGCCCTCCGCCAGTTATGACGTCGCCAAAGGTAAGCTGACGGCGGCTCAGGGCGCGCTTGGCAACTTCAAACTGGAGTTTGCTCAGCTGCAAACACTGAATCCTGCCGGCCGTGGCGCGCCGGGCTATGGCGAGATCAAGGCCACGGCCCGCAGCGAATGCGACGTCTTCATCGATCTGCGTGGCGGCGCGCCGGCGTTCCCCAGCTACCAGAAACGCAATGGCTATTTCTGGGCGGATCCGGCCAAAACCGGCGAGCTGGAGCGTATTGCCCTGACCGCCAGGGAGCGGGTGGGAGAGTTCGAGAAAACGGTGTATTTCAAACTGGAAGAATCCCTGTGTGCACACTCTCGGGCGAATCAGCCGGGCTGCACACGGTGCCTCGATGTGTGTCCTACTGAGGCTATTTTCTCCGCCGGAGATCATGTACAAATCGATTCCGATATCTGTGCGGGCTGTGGCTCTTGTGCGGCGGTTTGCCCGACCTCCGCGGTGACTATGAACGAGACGCCTTTTGAATCGGTCACCAGGGCTCTGGATGTGATGGCCAAGGCCTATCGGGAACATGCTGGCGAAACGCCGCGCCTGGTCTTTCATACTTTGGGCGCTGGGTCTGAGGCGATTGCTTACCTGGCTCGTTACCACGACGGCTTGGCGGACGATCTGATTCCGCTTGGGTTGGAACACATCGACCGCATTGGCCATGCCGAGATACTGGCTGCATTCGGCGCAGGTTATGCCGAAGTGCTGATACTGGCAGACAATGAGTTGGATCGCCGAGCCGTCACCGCGGAGGTTGAGCTTGCCCAGGCCATGCTGATTGGCACCCATAACTCACCCAGCCGGATTCGGGTAGTTGCAGCGGAGGAACTCGGCGAAGCCGGC
The DNA here is from genome assembly GCF_014859525.1 of Marinobacter sp. Classification (GTDB taxonomy): domain Bacteria; phylum Pseudomonadota; class Gammaproteobacteria; order Pseudomonadales; family Oleiphilaceae; genus Marinobacter. The sequence continues at coordinate 12,794 of NZ_JACUUB010000039.1, read as the reverse complement.
GATAATGCCGGACGCGTGGGTGATCCAGTCTTGCTGGTCGGCGGCCGCCGTGACGTGACTCGGGTTGCCGTCAGCGCGATGGCGGACAAGATCGACGCGCCCATCCCGTTGCCGTTGGGTGCGCCCTACGGTGCTATCGAAATCAACTCCGACAAATGTACGCTGTGCCTGGCGTGCGTGTCGCTTTGCCCGACTGGTGCCCTTGGCGATCATCCAGACCGGCCAGAAGTTCAGTTCACCGAGAATGCCTGTGTTCAGTGCGGGGTATGCGAGAGCACCTGCCCGGAAACGGCAATCATGCTTAAACCACAGTTGGATCTGTCAAAGGCTGCGTTGAGTGCCCGGCCCCTGCATGGCGAGGATCCGTTCGAATGCATCAAGTGTGGAGCACCCTTTGGGGTGGCCAGCACCATCAACCGGATTGTTGAGAAGCTGGAAAACCAACACTGGATGTACACCAAATCTGATAATGTTCAGCTCATCAAAATGTGTGACGACTGCCGCGTTAAAGCCCAGTTCCATGGCGATAGCGCGCCCATGGCAGGCGGCGAGCGCCCTCGGGTTCGTACCAGCGATGACTATCTGGACAGCTAAAATCTAATCAGGACACCTTATGGTTCAATACGTTAATGCCGACAAAAGTAATCTGATCGGTACCGATGCGCCCCGGCCGCAGGATAAAAATCCGAAGGGTATTGGTCGCATCATTGCCATTGCCTCGGGCAAGGGTGGCGTGGGTAAATCCACAGTGGCCTCCAATCTGGCGGTGGCGCTGGCGTCAAAAGGTCTCAAAGTGGGCCTGTTGGATGCTGACGTCTATGGCCCAAGCCAGCCCAGGATGCTGGGTGTGTCCGGCCGCCCGTCCAGCCCCGATGGGCATACCATTCTGCCGCTGCGCAATCACGGGGTAACCTTGATGTCGCTGGGCCTGATGACTCCGGAAGACGAAGCGATCGTCTGGCGTGGGCCCATGCTGATGGGCGCCCTGGAGCAGATGATGAATCAGGTCGACTGGGGCCGGTTGGATGTGCTGTTGGTGGATCTTCCGCCCGGCACTGGTGATGTCCAGATGACCCTGAGCCAGAAGTTCTTTGTTGCCGGCGCAGTTATTGTTTCGACACCTCAGGACATTGCGCTGATGGATGCGCGCAAAGGCATCGACATGTTTAACCGGATGGAGGTGCCGTTGTTTGGTTTGATTGAAAACATGGCATCTTTTGTGTGTGACGGTTGCGGTAAAGAACACCATCCCTTTGGTTCCGGCGGCGCGAAGGCCGAAGCCGCGAAACTTGGAGCGCCCTTCCTGGGCGAAATCCCACTGGATTTGGATATCCGTATCGGATCGGATGGCGGTGTTCCGATTGTGGTGTCGAAACCGGAAAGCCTGCAGTCCAAGGCGTTCCAACGGATCGCCGATGAAATTATCGCTTCTGACGTCTACGCCCGAGCCATCCTATGAGTCAGTCACCTCAATTCCCGCCACTGCTCTCGGGAGAAGTGGTGTCCAGACATACCGATCCTTTCGACAAGGCCGTTAGCAGCGCTATCGCCGGGGTCGATTCGGGTACGATTTTTTATTCAGAGACAGGCGACACCTTGCGTGCGGCTCTGGTGTTGGCACCTGAAACGCCTTTGGACGAGGCTATTCAGGTGGTCTACGTGGCCCAGATCGGCCTGGCGGAGAGTCTGGGCGCTCTGGCGCCGCCAGAAGTGCCGGTGTTTTTCCAGTGGCCAGACCGGATCAAGGTCAATGGCGCCCTATGTGGCGGCGTTCGCTTCGCAGCAGACGTGTCAGATCCGAAGGCGCACCCGAACTGGCTGGTGATCGGGATTCATGTGCCCTTCAGGTCGGCAGGCAACGAGCCCGGCGTGAACCCGGACGAAACGTGCCTGCAAGAGGAGGGGTGCGCTGATATTACGCCTATGGCACTGCTGGAAAGCTGGTCCAAGCACACCCTGCTGTGGCTGACCTACTTTATGGATGACGGGTTCAAACGGATACACAACGATTGGCGTCCACGCTGCGACACCCTCGGCAAAGAGATTGAGTATCCGAGGCCGGGACTGTTTGTCGGTCTGGATGACAAAGGCCGAATGTTGTTACGCCAGGATGTCATGACCGAGACCCTGAGTTTGATTGAATTCGCGGAGCATGTATGAAACTGGCCCGAACCCTGCGCCTGGACGTATCCGATGACAACGTGTTCGACCTGCCCGCGCCAAGTGGCGAATGGGCAATATCGGGCGGATTTGAGTTCTCCAACTGGACGGAGGCAAACCTGAAAGGCAAGGCCCGCCAGGCTTTCAGCAATGGCTGGTACAGTATCGAGTCTGGTGGCCGTGCCACCTTCGTGGGGGTATGCCATATCACCGACGCGGAACTCGAACAGCTGCGCCGCACCCTGGCGCAAACCTTTGTCGAGTGTTACGGCGCGCCGGATATAGACGCTGCCTACCCGGTCGCCTGTGAAGAAATCGACCAGATGCGCAACATGTGTGAAGACTTTGAAGAAAACACGCTGCTGATGGTCAGTCGCACCCTGACTGAGCTGGGGGTTGAGGAAACCTATCGCTCCCGGGCGCCGCAAGATGCCTCATTGGAGGCCTTTGCAGTACACGGCAGCGTTGAATGATACCGGCGCGTAATTACAGCCCGAAGCTGCCGTAGGGAATAAACCGCACAGGGCTGCCTGGCTCTATCTGCCGGGCGCTCTCGTCCAGTTCCACCAGGCCTTCGGACCAGGCTAGGCCAGTCACCCGTCCGGAACCTTCAGAGCCAAAAACCTCCACCTTGCCGTCACGAATCCGAGCGCGAAGCATCTCGCTGCGTCCCGGTTTCTTATTTTTGAAAAAGTTCGCGGGCATCACATAGGCCTGGGGTTCGAACCACTCGCCTCCGGCCAGCAGCGCCATCGCCGGTGCGCCAAAGCGCAGTGCGCACACCCAAGCCGCTACCGGATTGCCGGGCAAACCGATCACGGGTGTGCCATGAAACATGGCCAACGCCAGCGGCCGGCCCGGTTTGATGGCGATACGCCAGTTACTGATGTCGCCATGGGTTTTCAGGGTTTTCGAGACGTGGTCTTCGTCCCCGGCGGAAATGCCGCCACTGGTCAGGATCAGGTCGCATTGCTGCGCCCCCCTTTCCAGTGCTGCTTGGACGTCTTCTGCCCGGTCCAGAACATGGCCCAGGTCGACCAGTTCATAGCCAAGCTGTGTCACCAGAGCGCTCAGCATCGGGCGATTGGCATCGTAGATTTGCCAGTCAGTGACGGTGGCGCCGACCGGCTTTACTTCGTCACCGGTGGACAACACGCCGACACGCAGTCGCTGATAGACATCAACCGATTCGACACCAACGCTGGCGAGCACGGAAACTTGGGTGGGCGTCAGGCGGGTAGACGCCGTCAGTATCTTGTCTTGCGACTGGATGTCTTCGCCAGCTTTACGCAGATTGGCTCCGGCTTTTAAGGTGCCTTTTAGATGCAGTTGGTCGTCGATGACTTCGCAATCTTCCTCAAGCACCACCGTGTCTGTACCAGTCGGTATCACTGCGCCAGTCAGAATGCGGATGGCGTGACCGGTGGGAACTTTTCCCGCGTAGGGCTCCCCAGCCGCGCTGCGGCCTGCAACCAAAGGCAGTGTACAGGGCACCTGAGTTAACGGGCCCGCAAAGGCATAGCCATCCACCGCAGAATTGCTGCTGGGCGGATGGGCGCGTGGTGCAAACACATCGTTTGCCAGGATCCGACCATTCACCTGCGACAGCGGAACCGCGCGATCGATGTCCACCACAGGGTGTAAGCGTGAATGTAATCTCTCAAGGGCCTCCTCAATCGGCGTCCAGTTGACGCCGGGGGGCAGGGCAAAACAGTCATTACGGAGTTCGTTCATGGTGCTGCGGTACTCAAAATAAAGTCGGCGAGCTCGCGTGCATTGTTCAGATCAAAGCCGGGGCCGGCAAAATCCGACGCGTAGTCGGTGGCGACGGCGATGATACTGGCGTCGGTCCGGTGCAGGGGCTCTCGTGGGCATTCCTGCCGATGCACTTCAATCTTAGCGTGTGCCTGGGCCTTGAACCCCTCGACCACAACCCAGTCGCAGGGGCCCAGCCGGGCCAGCAACTCTTCCAGTGTTGGTTCTTCAGTGCCGCGAAGCTCGTGCATGATGGCAAAGCGCTGCCCACCCGCCAGAATGACTTCCTGTGCTCCGGCGTCACGATGCCGGTAGCTGTCGGTGCCGGGTTGGTCGACATCCACGCTGTGATGGGCGTGTTTGATGGAGTTAACCGTTAAGCCCCGGCTGGACAGTTCACGAATCAGGGCGCTGGCCAGTGTGGTTTTTCCACAGTTCTTCCAGCCTACAATGCCGATAACATTCACGTCAGGTGTTGCTCCGCCCAGGCCAGATCTTCCGGCGTGTTGATGTTAAAAAAGTCGTGCTCGTCAAACAGCACCAGGGTTTCGCCCTTGGCTCTGGTCCATTGGCGGATCTTGCGCACGCCGTCATTCAGCTCGGCGCGCAGATCCTCCCGCAGTGCCACCGGCCAACGGCCAAACGTCGGCTGGGCGATCTTGCCACGTTCTGGATCCGGGGTGGCGGCCAGTACCACCTGGGTGTCGAATACGGTCAATCGTTTCGCCAGATCCACCGGAAAGGCCGGCGTGTCAGATGCCACGGTAATCAGCCACTCGTACCCATGCTCTGCTGCCCAGTCCATGCCGGCCAGAATACCCGCCAGTGGCCCGGCATAATCGGCGATAGAGTCGGCCACTACCGGCAAACCCAGATCATCAAAGCGGCTCAGGTCGCCATTGGCATTCAATACCACGGCATCAACCTGCGGCGTGATTCGATCAATGACACGCTGAATCAACGACCGGTCGCCCAGCATCAGCCGCCCTTTATCACCACCGCCCATTCGGTTGGCCTGGCCACCGGCCAGAATCACCGCGCAAACTGTCATGCTATGCTCCTGTTAATCATTCCGAGCGCCCTTGCGCTGCATTTTCTTGTTGTCATCCGGAATCTGCGATAAGTCCTGATCAAACACCAGACGGTGCTGGCCACTAAGGCAGATGAATTTTTTGCCCCGCATCCGCCCGATCAGCGTTAACCCGACCTGCTGCGCAATATCGACACCCCAGGCGGTAAAGCCGGACCGGCTGATGAGTGTGGGGATGCCCATCAAAGACGTCTTGATGACCATTTCAGAGGTCAGACGGCCGGTGGTGTAGAGAATTTTATCGGCTGCCGGGACGTTGTTCAGGTGCATCCAGCCGGCGATTTTGTCGACCGCGTTATGGCGCCCCACATCTTCCATGTACGCTAACACCTCACGGCCCTGGCACAAAGCGGTGCCGTGGATGGCGCCGGTTTCCATATACAGGCTGGGAGTGTGGTTGATCTGGAACGACAGATCGTAAAAGGTGCTGGTGTGCACGGGGGTGTCTGGCAAAGACAGCCCTTCGAGCCCGGCCATCATATCGCCGAACACAGTCCCGACAGCGCAGCCGGAGGTGCGGGTTTTCTTTTCCAGCTTAGACTCGACATCGGTGACGCCAGCGGTACGAACTACCACCACCTCGAGCTCTTCGTCGAAATCAATTCCGGTCACCTGATCAGACGCTTTCAGCATGCCCTGATTCAGAAGAAAACCGAGGGCCAGATACTCCGGATGATCGCCGATGGTCATGGCCGTGACGATCTCCTGACTGTTCAGGTAGATGGTCAGCGGGCGCTCCTCGATCACGCTGATTGATTTGGATTGACCGTTTTCGTCAATGCCCTCAACGGCGCGGGACAGGCGCGGATCTGCAGGGTTTGGTAACAGAGGTGTCATCGTCATTTTTGTTACAGCCATTATGAAGACGCTGGATCGTCTATTAATTACGGACGTTGGCAGAGATTAGCCTATTTGGCATTTTGGAAAAACAGCTACTTATGGCCAATAAAACCCCAAGCGTTGTGGGGATTTTATTGGCCTGTCCGGAGGGCTTAGTTTGCGTTGGGGAAGAACAGCTGCTGGCCATTCACTTTGAAGTCGGCAATCGCTTGTTGGCCGTCTTCGGAAATCAGCCAGCTGTGCCACTGCCGGGCCAGCTCGTGTTTGAGGTGGGGGTACCGTTGTTCAGAGAGCAAGAGGCTGCCGTACTGGTTAAACAGCACGTCGTCGCCCTCAAAAAGCAGGGTCAGATTCTGGCGGTTGCCGAAAGCCACCCAGGTGGCACGATCCGACATCACGTAGGCGTCCATGGCTGCAGCGGTATTGAGCGTTGGTCCCATGCCGCTGCCGAGTTCCCGGTACCAGTCGCGAACGAGCTCAACCCCGGCGCTCTCCCAAAGGCGCAACTCGGCGCGGTTGGTGCCGCTGTCATCACCGCGTGATGCAAACGCTGCCTTGGCTTTGGCGATGGACGCGAAGGCTTCCGCTGCGGTTTTTGCCTCGCGGACAGAAGCGGGGTCATTGGTCGGGCCGATCAGCACAAAGTCGTTATACATGACATCCGTACGTTCAGTGGCGTATCCGTTCTCGACGAAGCGTTGTTCTCCGGCAGTGTCGTGTACCAGAAGGCTATCGGCGTCGCCCCGGCGGGCGAGCTCAAAGGCCTGCCCAGTGCCCACCGCCACAACACGTACCTCTATGCCGGCGACTTCTTCAAACTTTGGCAAAATGGATTCAAAGAGCCCCGAGTTTTCGGTCGAGGTAGTGGAGGCGAGAATGATGTAATCGCGGGCATGCGTATTCAACGACAGGCCCATCACAACTATGCTTGCAAGCACCAGATTCAGGGTCTTCTTCATCTTGTTATTCTCTCCTTAGCTTGTGGGCTTCGCTTTGAGTTACTTCGTCTGAAAATTCTGTGAGTGGCGCTATTCGACCAGTTCACCGGCGACAAACGCTTGTGCCTCTCGGGATACGGGACTGTTGAAGAATGCCTGAGCGGGCGTGTGTTCGCGGACTTTTCCACCTGAGAGAAACAGCACATCCCCGGCCAAGCGTCTGGCCTGATGCAGATCGTGGGTGGTCATCACGATGCGTGTCCCGCGCAGGTGAAAATCGAGCACTGCGGCCTCCACAGCTTTGATCGCTGCCGGATCAAGGGCCGAGGTGGGCTCATCCAGAAACAGAACTTGGGGGGAGAGGGCCCAGGCGCGTGCCAGAGCCAGACGCTGTTGTTGTCCGCCTGAAAGCACCCGGGCGGGTGTGTGGCGGCAGGCGCTCAGCCCGAACCGATCGAGGGCTTCGTGGGCGAGCTTAACCCGTTGCCCTCGTGAGACATTATTCACTGCCAGGGCATGGGTGAGGTTGGCCAAAGCCGACCTGCGCAAAAGCACCGGTTGCTGAAATACCATAGCCTGTCGAGGTGCTCCCTCATTAGACCAGACCACCCGGCCCTGAGTAGGCGATAGTAAGCCGTGAGCCAGCCGCAGCAGGAGACTTTTACCTGCGCCGTTGGGGCCCATGACCAGAGTGGGGCCGATACCATCGAGAGTGAATGAGCACGGGCCCAGCAAAAGCTTTTCGTCGTGGCTGAAACTTACGCCATGGAAAGACAGGGCCGGCGGCGTGAGCAGGACGGAGGTGTCGAGGCACGGCGTGTGGAGTGACGTCATCCTGTCCGCCTCCTGCTCAGTTCGCCAATCATGTAGGCGCCGGCATTAATCAGCATGACCAGGGTAAGCAGTACAATACCCAATCCCAATGCGAGGGGCAGGTTACCTTTGCCGGTTTCCAGAACAATGGCCGTGGTCATCACACGGGTAACCCCATCAATATTGCCACCAACCATCATGACGGCGCCCACTTCGGCACTGGCGCGGCCAAATCCGGCAAGCAGAACTGTCAGCAGCGCAAAGCGGGCATCCCATAGCAACGTGGGCATCATGCGTGAGCGTGACATGCCCAGCGATACGAACTGCTCGCGGTATTCGCCCAGCATTTCTTCCACTTTCTGGCGCGACAGCGCGGCGAGGATCGGCAACACCAATATCACCTGAGCGATGACCATGGCGCCAGGCGTAAACAGGAGCCCCCACTCACCGAGGGGGCCGGCGCGGGAAAGCAGTAAATACACCATCAGGCCGGCGACCACGGGAGGCAGCCCCATCAAGGCATTGAGTATGACGATCACTCCGCCGCGGCCGGGGAATTGCCAGAGCGCCACCGCAGCGCCCAGCGGAAACCCCAGCACCGCCGCGATGCTTACCGCCATGAGAGAAACCTGCAACGAGAGCACCACGATCTGGATTAGCGATGAATCAAGGCTTAACAGTAACGACAACGCCACATAGAACGCATTATTTTCCACTTCTGCGGCTCCTTATTATTTGAGCATCTTGGCGTTTTTAACTACGCTTTGCACAAACTTTCGGAATTTATGCAGTCTAAAGCAGCCCTTTGCTTTCCGCGCGCAATTGGAGACAATAATGCCCCTTCCTGCTTATCTCACCACCGCCGAGGCCGCCGAGTACCTGCGGCTCAAAGAGCGCAAGGTCTACGACTTGGTCAGTCAGGGCGTGATTCCCTGTGTGCGGGTGACAGGCAAGCTGCTTTTCCCGCGCCAGCGGCTGGATCTGTGGTTGATGAATCACCTGGAGGGTGACGATGCCGTCAGCGCGCCTATCCCGCCCGTTTTGGCGGGTAGTCAGGATCCATTGCTGGAATGGGCGGTTAAAGAGAGCGGCGCGGAGTTGGCGTTGCTGTGTCAGGGCAGTGGCGATGGCGTTCAGCGATTAGTCGATGGGCGCGCCGTGCTCGCTGGCATGCACATCTGGCACGCAGAAGCCCAACGATACAATAATCCGGCCACTCTGGGCCTGAATGGGATGCGGGATCTTGTACTGATCCGCTGGGCAAAACGCCAGCAGGGGCTTCTGCTGGCGGCCGATAACCCTCACCAACTGGCAAGGCTTGAAGACATCGCCCGCCCCGGCATCCGGGTTGCTCATCGTCAACCCGATGCCGGCGTCAGCCATTTGCTGCAGAGCTTGCTCGCCCGCCACCGTATTGACGCAAAACAACTCAGCTGGGCTGTTCACCCGTCGCTTAGCGAAGACGACCTTGCGTTAGCTATTCGTCAGGGCGAAGCGGATATCGGCCTCGGCATCGAAGCTGCTGCACGGCGCCAGGGTTTAGCTTTTATTCCCTTGCAGCAGGAACATTTTGACCTGGCCATGCGCCGGCGCCACTACTTTGAGCCCGCCATGCAGCGCTTGCTGGCGTTTGCCGGGTGCGAGCGCTTTGGCCAGCGGGCGGAGGCGTTGGGGGGGTATGACATCAGTGAGTTGGGGCGGGTGGTTTATAATGCGTGAGGCAGGTTGTCGAGCGATATCTCAGCCATCTTCGGCGAACCATTGTTTGGGGGGGCGGTATTAATTGAGCCAATATCTAGAGGCGTACCGGATTGTTCAGTACAGTGACACGGGAATAGCGGTTGTAACGGACCCGTTTTCGCAGGAAAGTGACCGCTTTTTTAAGCGGTACGGTTTTCTGCCAACGGGAAGGCAGTTCGGAGAACTACAGTCACTCTATTTACCCATGGACACAATTGGTCAGCTGATTGATCACCCATCTTGAGGGCGGCACAGGCTCAATAGCCGTATCGGTGATCTGATTCAGTCCAACCAATCTCTTATTTCAGGACTCACCAGACCTGGGTGTGTCATATGAATGCAGTGGCCTTCACTCGGAAGCACTCGAAGCGTGCTGCGGGGCATATGCTCATAGACGTATTTTCCAACATTCTCATTGGCAAGGGCATCAACTTGGCTCTGCAAAATAAGTGTCGGATGCTTGGCCTGAGGCAAAAGGTGACGATAGTCCGAAAAGAAAGTTGCCTTTGCAAAAGTCTTGGCAACCACGGGGTCGGTCGAACAGAAGCTATCCGACAGCTCCCCAACCAACAATTCTGAACTTTCAGCGCCAAGTACTAAAGGCGCTAAGTAGCTGGCCCACCCTATGTAGTTCCGGTCCATCAGGTCAATCAATTCTTCCATATCCGCTTGTTCAAAGCCGCCTTGATAGTCCGGAGGTACGTTGAGAAAGCACGGGGAAGGGCAAATCATGACCTGGCTTGCAAAGCGCTCCGGATGGGCAATTGCAGCTAGCAGCCCAATGGTGCAGCTCACAGAGTGACCGATGAAATGAACGCCTTTCAGGTTCAACGCCTGACAAATTTCAAAGACATCGCGCGCGTATCCGTCTAGCGTACTGTATCTCGCCTCACTGAAGGCGGAGAGTTGTGATTGGCCGGAACCAACGTAATCAAAGAGAATCAGCGTATAGTGATCTCTCAGACTTGGCGTCAAGTGTTGCCACATGTTCTGGTCACAACCAAAACCATGGGCCAACATCACTACCGTGTCACCTGACCCTATGATTTCAATATTATTTCGGACAACAATCTCTTCTCTGGTCAGCACCCTGGTTTACTCCTTTAATTCGGTTATTGGCAGCACGGGAGGCCGTGAAAATTTTTTATGGAACCCTGTGTTAATCCAATCAGTAACCCACTCAGCCAAGATCGAGGCTGGTATTGGCCGAGCAATGTAATATCCCTGTCCCCAATCACATCCAAGACTAATGAGGCTCTGCGCATGTTGATAAGTTTCAACGCCCTCTGCAACGACGTCACACTGAAACGCACGAGCGAATCCAATGACGCCCCTTAAAATTGCGAGGTCTCCCGGACTCGTCAACATATCCTTGATGAAACTTCGGTCGATTTTGAGCATGTCGACCGACAAGTCTCGTAGATGGGCGAGCGTGGAGTAGCCTGTGCCGAAGTCGTCCAAAGATACCCGGATGCCCATCATTCTGCAGCTTGAAAGAACCAGAGAAACTTTCTCAACGTCTTCGATAGCGCTCGTTTCTAGAACTTCTATTTCAAACCTGTGCTTTGGAACATCCGGAAATGTCGCCAATGCGCGGGTGAGATTCGAGAGAAACTCGGGATGTTGCAGGTGATAACCGGAAATGTTAACACTGACATGAACATCCAGCCCTTCTGAAAGCCAGGTCTGTAGCTGCTCAAGAGCACTGCTTATTACCCATTGACCCAGGTCGAGACCAACCTGCGTTTCCGTAATAATCGGTAAAAAAGTTACTGGTGCTTTCAGTCCCTCAACGGGATGATTCCAGCGTATCAGGGCCTCTACCCCCAGTAGTTCGCCACTGCTCATGTTTACTTTCGGTTGGTAGTAAAGCTCAAACTCGTTGGCTGCCATAGCCGCTTTGATAGCAAGAAGTTCCGCGTGCCTTTCTTTTTGGTGTTTTTCATTGTCGACGTTGAACAAACTTAACTGGTTCCGGCCAGCCAGCTTGGACTGATACATGGCTTGGTCGGCCTGCCTAAGGAGTTGATCCGGAGTGATACTTTCCGCTTGGGGGTATAGGGTCACACCTACGCTTGCTGAAACCTGCAATGTTAGCGAATCTATTTTCAATGGCTCTTCGATTTGCCGAATCAGCCGGTTCAGAGACTCTTCTGCCATGCCAGCATTAAATCGCCCATGCAGCAATATAACAAACTCATCACCCCCGAAACGGGCAATCAGATCGTCACTACGGAGATTGCTTGTCATCCGTTTGGCCACAAGCCGAAGGACTTTGTCCCCCGTGTCATGCCCATAACGGTCATTGACTTCCTTGAAGCCATCCAGATCGAGAAATGCGAGAGCAAACGCCAATTCCCCCGATTTCATTTCCTCGATTTTCTGACTCAGATGCCGTGTCAAAGCCGTTCGGTTTGGCAAGCCGGTCAGCTGATCGGTGTTGGACAAAGTGTGAAGCAGGGAGACTTTTTGCTGTAGTAGCTTTCTGGCCTCCGTCAGCTCCCCAAATAACTGCTCAGATCGAGCGGCATGGCCAACGCTCCAGAAGATTCGACGCTCATCATTATTGTCCAATCTGGCGCTGACCACTGCCGGTATAGGTTCGCTGGCCGAGGTAATCATAGTTAGCCGAATCTCCTCACAGCAGCCTTCTCGCAACAGCAGTGGCATGAGATAGCTGTCGTACATAATCTGAGATGCTCGACTAAGAAGGGAAAAAAAATCCATGCCAATCAGTTCATTGACCGTATAGCCGTACTTCTGTGCGAAGTAACTATTACAGTAAATGATCTCCCGAGAGGCATTCGAAACGAGGCTGCCGACAGGGAATTGATCAAGAGTGATTGATTCAGACGTTCGCATGCCGGCTCTGACAGATTATGGTTAGGATTAGAAATCGAACATGTTGTAATTTAATACATGTTGTGTATAGCATAAAGTTACATGTTATATGGCGATTTCTAATATTAATAATATCTATATGTAGACAATTTTTGATTGGCGCGACCTATTGAATGGGGCGTATTTCTGGTTTTGAAGATTCAGGGAAGCTAAGTAGCCTATTTCAGGGTGCCTGATGGCAGAGATCCGACCACTGCGCATAATCGTCGTTATGTTTAACGGAAGGCTACTAGCGAAAAGAAAACACCAGTTGTTGATGGTTTAGTCCGCAGGTTTAAAAAGAGTGATTTAGATACGGGCATAGTCATAACGATGTTGAGGCTTCTGCTGCAATGAGCATTATTGAAGGGAGTTTTTCGGTGCCCGAGTATGCTTGGAGGAGGGCCGTGCAAAGGTCAGAATGTTAGGAGCTTATCCTGCTGCCTTAATTTATAAGGCACTGCCAGGGCACCATTTGGGCACATACCAAAAAACTGACCTGCGCTTTCACGCAAGTCCTTCATAAATATGGCGCGCCCGAGAGGATTCGAACCTCTGACCTCTGCCTCCGGAGGGCA
>NZ_JACUUB010000123.1 GCF_014859525.1 Marinobacter sp. | reverse complement strand
CTGCAGAGGCTCAGGTTCAGCGTCGTTCTACGCCCAAACAGATCGAATACTGGGCGGAGATTGGCAGGATTGTGGCTGGGGAGGTGTCGGCAGAGGACTTGATCTCTATCGCTCAGGGCAATCGTCGGGTAAAGGTGGAGCCGTTAGTTCCGGAGCCGGTATCCAGCGATGACTTATGGGCCGAGGTAGATGCAGCCCGGGAATCGGGTGAGCTGGCAAAAGCGATCGCTCACAATCGCACCGTGTATCAGTGTTCGCCTGATAAACCAGGCTATTTACAAGCGATCTATCCCGATGGCAGCCGGCAAACCGGTGTTTTCAAAAATGGCGCTTTTGTGGCACTGAATGATCGAGATGACGCAGCCTGAACTATGGTTACTGGTCGGTGGCAATGGTTCCGGCAAGTCGACCTTTTATGAGAGGTTCCTTGCACGCCGGAATTTGCCGTTTATCAACGCAGATAACATTGCCAAAAGCCTATGGCCCGAAGAGCCAGAGAAGCATAGCTATGCGGCAGCCTTGATCGCAGAAAAAGAGCGATTTCGTTTTTTGGAGGAAGGCGCCAGCTTTTGCTTTGAAACGGTGTTCTCCCACCCATCAAAGTTGGACTTCCTGGGCGCTGCGAAAGCCGCGGGTTTTCGAATTCGAATGGTCTATTTTCACCTGGAGCTGGTGGCGTTGAATAAGGCGCGAGTCTCTTCTCGGGTGAAGTCGGGAGGCCATGGTGTTCCCGAGAACAAAATTGAAACGCGCATCCCTCGCGCGCTACAGAACGTGAAGGCAAGCATTGGCCTGGTGGACGAACTCTAAAGCAGGCCACTCCCCCGGCACCACAAACCACCGCTCACTCTCAACCCAACACCCAAGCCCAGGCTGCCACTCCACCCGCGCAAACAACACCGGCACGCCTTTCTCCTCCACAAACGCCACTGCCTCCCGCGCCGCTTCAAAATCAGGCTGCTCATCCTGTCTCCAAGGCCCAATCCAATGCGGCTTTTTCAACGCAACCCAACCCGTCAGATCGGCGCTCTCCAAATTACGGGCATAGCACCATCGCCCCTTCCCATGGCCTGCCGGCACATAGTCCGGAAGTGCCACTCCGTCATCCAGATAGAACAGATAACCCGGCAGAAACACTCTCGGAATAATCGGTTCTGAAATCCCCAGCTCTGCTAACAGCGCCTGCGCTTCCTCCCGCTGTGCCATGGGGCTTTGATGGCTGAGCATTCGGTCTACTTTCAGGTCCAGGCGGTCCCTGGCGTTTGGCCCGTACCATTTGGTAATGTCGGGGCCTTCGTTGACGCCCAGGTAGTATTTGATGGCAATTTCATGGTGTTCCAGGCACCGGGTGTGTGGGTTACGTACCAGAAAATCCAATTCGCCGATGGTTCGGTTGCCAGCTTTAATCTGCTGGTTTTTCAGCAGCAGCTCCCAGCCCAGCAAGTCCACCAGAAGCACTTCATATAAACGCTCAAAGTAATGGCCTAACCGGGATTCGGTGGGTTCCACCAATCTTGCGGGCATGGTTTCCGGGTGTTGGTCCCATTGCTGCAGCAGGCGTAGATAGTTGGGCGGCAACCACTGTGCGGGATAAAAAGACTCAGGTGCATCGAGCAACTGCGGTGCTGTGCACAGCCATGCAAGGTGGCGCACAACGGGTGTTTGAAAGTTGAGCAGGGTTTCGGTATCAGCGTTTGTCGTCATGTCATCAGAATAACGTAAACTGTCGAGGTTTAAGAGCCACGGAACCACAGGAGCCCTATATGCAATACCTGCACACGATGATTCGGGTCAGCAATCTGGACGCCACACTCCATTTCTTCTGCGACCTGCTGGGTATGGTGGAGATTTCTCGTAAAGACAGTGAAAAAGGCCGGTTCACCCTGGTGTTCCTGGCTGCCCCGGAAGACGAAGCCCACGCCCGGGAAGACAAGGCGCCGATGATTGAGCTCACCTATAACTGGGAACCTGAGGACTACACCGGCGGCCGGAATTTCGGGCACCTGGCGTTCCGGGTGGATAACATCTACGCGCTGTGCGAAAAGCTTCAGGCCAATGGCGTCACCATCAATCGCCCGCCTCGGGATGGCCATATGGCCTTCATACGCACGCCGGATAATATCTCGATTGAACTGCTGCAGAAGGGCGATGCGCTGCCGGTTCAGGAGCCTTGGGCCAGCATGGAAAACACGGGCACCTGGTGAGGTCACAGAGATTAGGGGTCGGGTTAAAGTGAGACTTGATTCACATTTTTGACGCACGCGCCGGTCGATATGACCAAGGCCTCGAAACATAACCATCGCTTATCATTTGTTGCGCTATGTAACGCTCTGTTACGAAAAAAACAACAAATGAGGTGGTCGTTATGTTCTCCAGAAACGCTCTGGTTGCAGCCGTTATGCTGGGTTTGGTGGGGTGCGGAGGGTCCGGTTCAGAGAGCGCTTCCGAGAATATCAATGCTCAGAGCCCGGGCTCGACGGCTCCGGGTGCTTCGCTTCCTGGTCAGTCCGATGGTAACAGAGGCTTGCCGATGGGAGACGGCGAGGTGCGGGTTCTGTCCAATCGCGCCGATCTGATCAGCGGTGGTGATGCTCTGATTGACATCGATGCTGCCAACCCTGACGCTGCCCGTGTTTTGCTGAATGGCCAGGATATTACCGGACAGTTTACCTTGATGGCGCAGGGCCAGCTGCGAGGCCTTGTTGCCGGCCTGGAACTGGGTGAGAACACGCTGGAAGTGTTGCTGGATAATCGCAGTAGCCGGCTGGTGAAAACCATCACAAACCACCCGAAAGGTGGTCCGGTGTTCTCTGGCCCCCAGGTTCAGCCCTGGACCTGCACCAATGCTGCCGCGATGGACGAGCAATGCAACCAGCCAGCGGAATACCGCTTCAAGTACGTTCCTGCGGAGCGCTTCGCCCGATTGTTCACCGAGTTTGATCCGCAAGACCCTGGCCTGCCAGACGCCTTTGTACCTTACGACCCCGAAAACCCGCCCGCCGATGACGACATCGCCACCGTAACCACCGATGACGGTATCGAAATGCCGTTTATCGTGCGGGTTGAAACCGGTGTGCTGAACCGGGACCGTTATCAGGTAATGTCGTTGTTCCAGCCCGGAAACGACTGGACCGCTATCAATCCCCAGGAGCAGTGGAACGGGAAAGTGCTGGTTCATCACGGCGGTAACGTGGGGGTGAGTTACGGTATGGGCAGTCCACCTAATGGCGACATCTCCGGCCTGACCAGCGGCAACGAGCTGTTGCTGGGTGACAGTATCTCCGTGGCACTGGCCCGGGGTTTCGTGACCCTGTCTACTGCCCAGGCCAACCTTGGCCACAACGTGAACCTGGTGACCGCTGCTGAGTCTTTGATGATTGCCAAGGAACACATCATCGAGAACTACGGCCCTGTTCGTTACACCATCGGCACCGGCTGTTCTGGTGGGGCGATTGCCCAGCAACACATTGCCAATGCTTACCCTGGTATTTATCAGGGTCTGATCGTTCAGTGTTCGTATCCTGACGTCTGGACTACGGCTACCCAATTTGCCGACTACAATCTGATCAGCAACTACCTTGGGCTGCAGATGCCGGAGGGTCCGGAGGGGTTCTTCTCCTTCATAACGGATCTGCTAACGAACGGTCTGCTGCCAACCCAGTGGCCCTTTATCTACGGGCACCTGCCCGTCAATCCAGTGGTTTCAGATCTGGCCTTCTTCCCGGCGGCTTACCCGGATCAGGAGGATTGCCGGCGCCTGAAAGACGGCGTTGAGGTTTATCATCCGGAAGAACGACCGGGCGGCCTGCGCTGCGGGTTGATCGATTACATGGTCAACCAGTTTGGCGAGCGACCGCCGGAAGTCTGGTCTGAGAACGAACAGCTGCTGGGGCGGGGTTTTGCCGGCATTCCGCTGGACAACGAAGGGGTTCAGTATGGCCTCAGAGCATTGCAGAAGGGTTTGATTACCGGTTCCCAGTTCCTGAATCTGAATCGGGACATCGGTGGCTTTAATGTGGATATCAAATATCAGCCAGAGCGCACCCGGGGAGACATCCAGGCGATCAACAATGCGTATCGCACCGGCGCCATCAACACCGCCGAGAATCTTGCCGGTATACCGATGATTGATCTGCGAGGCCCAGACCCCGGCTTTGCCCACGATGCCTTCCATTCCTGGCAAACCCGTGCCCGTATTGAAGAGGTTCAGGGGCATTCGCTGAACCACGTCATCTGGTATGGCGCTTTCCCGATCGCAGGCGACACGGTGTTTACCACCGAGGCACTGCTGACCATGGACCAGTGGCTGGCTGGGATTGAGGCGGATGCGCGGCAAGATAGCCTGCCGGAGAAAGTCATTCGCAACCGGCCCGGCTTCGCTCGTGATCGCTGCCTGTCGTTATCTGGCGCTACCGCCGACTGGGGTGTGATTTTGCCGCTCACCGGGGGCCTGTTGTACCCGGACCCGGTTTTGCCTGGCCTGGAAGGCTTGCCAACCAATCGATTACCGGCAGAGATAGGTGAGATCCTCGATGTGGCCACCGGGCAGGTGTGCGGCCTGGATCTTGGCGCCCTTGGCTTGCCAGCGCTGGTGACAGACCTGTTGGCACCGATCACAGATCCGATTGTTGAAACCCAGGCGCTGCTGGTGCAAACCCGGTTCGGCACTCCCAGAACCGTGGCAGGAGACGATATTCGTACGCTGAACAACAAGTGTCAGCTCAAGCCAGTGGATCCGCAGGACTATCCGGCCAATCTGCTGCTGGGCATTTATACACCGGAGAACTTTGCTCAGGAAGTGGCTAACATCTTCCCGGATGGAGTGTGCGACTACAGTAAACCGCCGGTAGGCCAGTCACCGACGGTTACCTGGATGCACTACGGGAGTGACCAGAATGTGGTTTATGGCGGAGCGCCAATAGCGGAGAGTGACGTACCCGTCGCAG
>NZ_JACUUB010000038.1 GCF_014859525.1 Marinobacter sp. | reverse complement strand
TTCTGCCCGCATTATCCAGCGCCCGAAGCGGTGCAAACCCCTATAAGCCAGTTGATAGTGAATCGGGTACCATGACGGGCTTTGACCAGTACAACTCTGACCAATTAACACCGAAACCAGCGCCATGGACGAGAACCACCAGCCATTACCCGAAGTCCGACAGCCCCTGATTCACCGCACGCTGACTGAGTGGAAAACCCTGGCCATTCTGGGCGGGCCGATTCTGATTGCCCAGGTGGCACAGATGGCCAACGGGGTTATTGATACCGTTATGGCGGGCCATGCCAGCGCTCAGGATTTGGCCGCCGTAGGCATTGGCAGCAGCCTGTGGATGCCGCTGTTCCTGTTCTTCATGGGTATGCTGGGGGCACTCCAGCCCATCATTTCCGGTTACAACGGCGCCCGCCAGCATCACAAGATCATGCCGGCCACCTGGCAAGGCATCTACATTGCGGCCGGTGGCACCGTCATCATGGCGCTGCTGCTGACCAACGTGCACCCCGTGTTGTCGATGCTGAAGATGGATACGGATACCGCAAGTATCACTCAGGGTTACCTGAACGCCTTTGCGTGGGGCATACCCGCCTTGCTCTTGATGAACGCTCTGCGCGGTCTGACCGACGGGCTGGGGCACACTCGAGTGATCATGGCTTTCTCCGTACTGAGCACTCTGATCAACCTGCCACTAAACTACATTTTCATCTACGGCAAGCTGGGGCTGCCTGCCATGGGCGGTGTTGGCTGCGGCTGGGCTACATCGCTATCCAACGGCACCGCCGCCATTGCCCTGCTGATTTATCTGAACCGCAGCCGTACCTTCCGCCAGTTCCACTTGCTGGCTGACTGGGTAAAGCCAAACTGGGCAGGCATTCGTTACATTCTGGGTATTGGCGTGCCCATTGGCTTTACCATCTTTGTGGAAGCCAGCATGTTCTCGGTGATCGCCCTGTTCCTGGCGCCCTTGGGACCAATTATTGTGGCCGGGCACCAGATTGCGCTGAACGTCGTGTCACTGCTGTTTATGCTGCCACTGAGCATCGGCATGGCACTAACGTTACGGGTAAGTTTTCTGGTAGGGGCCCAGGCACCGGACACGGCTCGGTTGATTTCCCGCAGCTCTCTGATTCTGGCCTCGGCGGTTGCTCTGGTCTTTGCCACTTTGCTGTTCGTGTTTTCCGCGCAAATCGCCGCGCTCTACACCGGCGACCAGGACGTGCGGGATGTCACCATTCGCCTGTTGGCGTTTGCCGCCATGTTCCAGGTTGCCGATGTAATTCAGGTTACCTGCATCAGTGCGCTCAGGGGTTACAAAGACACCCGCATCCCCATGTTCATCATGCTGTTTTCGTTCTGGGGTGTCGGTTTGCCCCTGGGCTATGCTTTAACCTTTACTGACCTGCTTTGGCCAGCGTTGGGAGCTGCGGGTTTCTGGGTAGGGCTGACGGCCGGGCTGACCTCAGCGAGCGTTCTGCTGGGCTGGCGATTATTCCGCTACCGGCCCGGAAACCACCATCGCGGCGAACCCGGCAACCGGGCTTCCGTTCAAGCCGGTTCTGCCGCCAGCTGAGCGTTATTATCCGCAAAGATAATCCGATCCCGCCCGGTCTCCTTGGCCTGGTAAAGGGCTTCGTCTGCCCGGCCCAACCAGCTTTCCACAGACTCGCCATGGCCGAGAAGGGCAACGCCATAGGAGGAAGTCACAGGACCACCGGCGTACTTCAGGTGCTTTCGTAACACTTGCTGCAGATTGTTCATCACCGTCTGCAGGCTGGCACCATCCACTCCGGGCAACAGCAAGACAAACTCTTCGCCACCGTAGCGGAACAGCTGATCCGATTTGCGGGTATTGTGCTCAATCAGAGCCACCAGGTCCCGAAGCACCTCGTCTCCGACACCATGACCATAGACATCATTAATCTGTTTGAAGTGATCGATGTCCAACATCACCAGGGCATAGGGCAGGCCGGTACGCTCCGCATTGGCGGCCGCCCTATCCAGCTCTTCATCCATGGAGCGGCGGTTCTTAACACCCGTGAGTGGGTCGATGGTAGCCAGGTGTTCCAGCCTTTCACGCTGGTCCTGGTTGCGGTGGGCAAATACATAGGCGCAAGCGCTCACGGTCGCGGCGGTCGCCGCAAACGTCCACATCTGCACGTTCGAGCTGAAAGCCGTCTCGATGGACATCAAGACCAGTATAGAGATCAGGTTCAGGGCAGTAGCCACGCGACCGGACACCAGGAAGAAGGTGGTCACCAGGCACGGAAACAACCAGAACAGGCCGGCCTCTCCCATCACCGCACCCGCCAGCACCGCGCCTGTACAGATGATCAGAGCCAGCACCATACCGCTGCGCTCGGTTCTACCTGTCACCCAGGCATGGGCCAGACTGCCCACAATACCCGCCAGGATGCCAAGATCAACCAGCCCGGCCACCGTGTTGCCCTGCACAAACCGCATGATCGCAAAGGGTGTTATGCCAAGGATCGCGCACACACCGAGCATGGTGATAATCGACAAACGAAAATCATTTCTTAGGCGATGGAACATGCGTCTATGGTTCCGACATTAGTCTTGGTAGGCATCCAGAATAGCGCATGGCAGGCATCGGATCGTTATAGAACTACGATTCTTAACAATTTTATCTCCGAATACGACACAAAGTGGCATGCTTCACAAAAACGTGTAGGTTAGTATTCTAAGTTCTCAAACCTCTGTAGGTTTTGACGTCAGAGTACCGAAAGAAGTATTCCTAAGAACAAAAATCGTTCTATGACACCTTGGGATGTTCAAATTGGATTCACTTATTCGCATAGCCCCCGGGGCGCTCACCATAGGCCGGCCGCTACCCTGGGACGTTTTGGACGCCGACGGCAACGTGTTGCTGCGTCAGGGCTATGTTATCCAGACCAACAGTCAGCTGGAACAGCTGTTTGAGCGGGGGCGGTTCAAACCCCGGAAAATCGAACGTAAAAAAGAAGATTTCCCGGACGATCGGCGCGATTCCAATCCGTTTGCGGACTACGCCGATCTTCTGGCGGCCCTGGAAACCACCCTTAACGCTATTACCTCGGAAGATCCCTCTGCCCAAAAGCGCCTGCTGGGGCTGGCCCGAATGCTCGAACGCGCCTGTCAGGACGCCCCGGAAGCCAGCCTCGCTCTGGTGCATCTGTATTCCATTGGCCCCACCATTCATGAACAGATTCTGTTCTACGCTATTCTGTGTCACTTCACTGCCCGCCAGTTCGGTCTGGATGAAAAGCGCATCAGTGTGCTGACGGCCGCAGCGCTGACGGCCAATCTGGCCCTGGTGCCGGTGGCGGACCAACTCAATGCCTCCAATCGGGTACTCACCGACGACCAGCGAGCGGTTATCCGGAAACACCCGCAACGCAGTATCCAGGCTTTAGAATCCGCTGGCATTAACAACAAGCTGCTGCTGAAGATCATTGCCCAGCACCATGAACAGGCGGACGGCACCGGTTATCCGGATGGTTTGAGTGGCACTGATATTCTGCCGGAAGCGGAAATTCTGGCCCTGGCGGAACGCTACGTGGCGATGATCACCAAACGCGCCTATCGCAACCGGATGACCATCACCGCCGCCCGCAAGCTCATTGCCACGCTGGGCGACGGCAAATTCCGCCCGGCGATTCCCCGGTCTTTGCTGCAGGTGCTCGGCGACTACCCACCGGGCATGCTGGTGCGGCTGGATAACAACGAAGTCGGCGTGGTCACCGGTCGCGCAACAAGAGCCAGAGGACCGTTTGTAAAGGCGATCTTCGGCCCTCGGGGCAACCGCTACAGTGGCACACTCGAGCGCGACACCAGCCTGCTGGAATACAACATTCGCGGCCCTGAAGAACCGGAAGAAATGCCCTCCATGGACTTCAGCCTGCTCTGGGGCTTCCGCAACTGACCATTAGCGTTCAGGGCCGGCTCACCCCAGCCCCAACGCCTTTGCGTGATGATGCAGGTGGTCCTCGATGAACGAGGCAATGAAGAAGTAACTGTGGTCGTAGCCACGATGCATACGCAGGTTGATGGGGTGGTGGAATTTCTCGCAGACATCCGCCAGCGCCTCGGGGTTGAGCTGGGTTTCCAGAAACTCATCCGACGTACCCTGATCCACCAGCAGCGGCAGCCGCTCTTTGGCGGTCTGGATCAGGCGGGTGGCGTCCCACGCTTCCCAGTTGCTCTGGTCCTCTCCAAGATAACCCTTGAAGGCTTTCTGCCCCCATGGGCAATTAATGGGGTTGGCGATGGGGGCGAACGCCGACACGGATTTGTAATAGCCCGGATTCTTCAGGGCGCAGATCAAAGCTCCGTGGCCGCCCATGGAATGGCCGCTGACCGAGCGCTCACCGCTAAGCGGTAATTCACTTTCGACCAGTTGCGGCAACTCCTTCACCACGTAATCGTACATTCGGTAATGGGGCGCCCAAGGCTGTTCTATGGCATTTACGTAAAAGCCAGCGCCACTGCCAAAATCATAACTATCATGCTCGCCGGGCAGGTCCAGGCCTCTTGGGCTGGTATCCGGGCACACAATCGCCAGCCCCAGTTTGGCCGCCAGCTTTTGTGCGCCGGCTTTCTGCATGAAGTTCTGGTCGGTACAGGTCAGCCCGGACAACCAGTAAAGTACCGGTACCGGCTTACCCTTCGCTCCCAGCGCCGCCGGTGGCAAAAACACGGCGAACTCCATATCGCACTGCAAAGTGGCTGAGGCATGACGGTACCGGCGGTGTTCGCCGTCAAAACAGGCATTGGTGGCTAACAGTTCCATAGCGTTCCCGGTGATTGAAGGTGGTCTGGTTAATCCTCCGCATTGGCAAAGCGTTGTTTCTCTATCGTATTTCCGGACTTTGCCAGCTGCGACAGGATAGCAGTACGGGTAACGATACCAACCAGTTTGCCATGATCAACCACCGGATAGACTTTCGGCTTGCCGGCACCCAGGTTCTGGGCCAGGTCAATCACCGACATGTCGGGCGAAACCGTTAACGGTTGATGGAACATTACGTCGTCTACCATTGGCTCGCCTTCACTGTGGTAGTTACTCACCAGCAGCGAGTGAATACAGTCCTGCTCAGAAACAAAGCCCAGTACATGGCGCTTGTCATCCACCACCGGCAGACCGGTGACATGGTTCTCCAACAGCGCTTTGACCACCTTGGTTAACGGTGTGCCACAACGAACAGGCTCAATATGATTCCACATCACTTCCGAAATTTTCAGTGAGCGCATAGCGGCCCCCCTTGCCGGTTTACGAACAGTGCCGAATCCGGCACTACGGTTACTGTAAACATAGGCAATAGCGCCGGAAATGGAAAACAGAACTGGTCAAAATGGTTTACACCACCAAATAGTCGACTAAACTCAACAAGTTATGCCCAATCAGGCTAAAATAATTCGACTCATCCGTGGTACACAGTGGGAGACCCCATGGAAGCCATTTCAAATTTTATAAGTCAAATCAATAGCCTGGTATGGGGACCACCCATGCTGGTGATGATTCTCGGTGTCGGGTTGTTTTTGAGTATCGGCCTGAAACTGATGCCGATCCTGAAGCTGGGCGCCGGTTTCCGGCTGATGTGGAGCGGCCGTGCCCGCGGTGACGAGGATGACGGCGATATTCCTCCATTTCAGGCACTGATGACTGCGCTCTCGGCCACCGTGGGTACGGGTAATATTGCCGGTGTTGCCACGGCAGTGTTTCTCGGCGGTCCTGGTGCCCTGTTCTGGATGTGGTTGACTGCCCTTGTGGGTATGGCTACCAAATATGGCGAGGCGGTACTGGCCGTGCGCTATCGGGAAGTGGACGAACGTGGCGCTCATGTGGGTGGCCCGATGTATTACATCCGCAACGGTCTGGGCAAGAAGTGGGCCTGGCTGGGCGTGCTGTTTGCGGTATTCGCATCCATAGCCGCCTTTGGTATCGGTAACACTGTCCAGGCCAACTCCGTGGCAGACGTATTGTCGGCTAACTTTGGCTTACCACACTGGATAACCGGTGCCGTGCTGATGATTCTGGTGGCCTTGGTATTAATTGGTGGCATCAAACGCATTGGCCAGGTAGCCAGTGCCCTGGTGCCTTTCATGGCGGTGTCTTACGTGCTGGTGGGCCTGATTGTTCTGGCCATCAATGCCAATGAGATTCCGGCAGCTGTGAGCATGGTGTTCAGCTACGCCTTCAGCCCGGCTGCTGCCGAGGGTGGCTTTGCCGGTGCTGCCGTCTGGGCCGCCATCCGCTTTGGTGTTGCCCGGGGCATCTTCTCCAACGAAGCGGGCCTCGGCTCCGCCCCCATCGCCCATGCCGCCGCGCAGACCAAAAACCCGGTCAAACAGGGCATGGTGGCCATGCTCGGCACCTTCATCGACACGATTATCGTGTGCTCGATTACCGGCCTGGTGATCATCACGTCCGGCGCCTGGACCTCGGGCGAGACCGGCGCTGCACTTACCTCCCTGGCCTTTGAAACCGGCCTGCCCGGCTTCGGTAACTATGTAGTGGCTATTGCCCTGGCCATCTTTGCCTTTACCACCATTATCGGCTGGTCGTTCTATGGCGAGCGCTGTATCGAATTCCTGTTCGGCGTGAAGGCCATCGTGCCGTATCGGGTGTTGTGGATTATTGCCATTCCGGTGGGCGCCACCATCAACCTGGGTTTTATCTGGTTGGTGGCCGACACCCTCAACGCCATGATGGCGTTGCCCAACCTGATTGCCCTGTTGCTGCTGAGCCCGGTCGTCTTCAAACTCACCCGGGAATACTTTGACAAACAAAAGGCCATGGGGCTCAAGTAAACACAGTCTATGGCCTCTGCTCATAAGGATGTGAGCAAACGGTTGAACGTACCGATGCCCATACCCTTGCATTCGGCGCATCCAGCGCCACAGTTACAGGTGTACACTCAACAAACATCGTGTTTGCCAACAACACTGGTTAAGGAGAAGGATTATGAGTCTGCGTCTTGGGGATACCGCACCGGACTTCGAACAGGATTCCAGCGAAGGCACCATCCGCTTCTACGACTGGCTGGGCAGTAGCTGGGGGGTTCTGTTCTCGCACCCGGCCGATTTTACGCCCGTGTGCACCACCGAACTGGGCCTGACTGCCAAACTGAAAGACGAATTCGCCAAGCGGGGTGTAAAGGCCATTGCCTTGAGCGTTGATCCGGTCGACTCCCACAAGGAGTGGATCAAGGATATCAACGAAACCCAGGGCTGCTCTGTCAATTTCCCGATCATTGCGGATCACGACAGCAAGGTTGCCAAGCTGTACGACATGATCCACCCGAATGCCGACAGCACCCTGACCGTGCGTTCGCTGTTTATCATCGACCCGAACAAGAAGGTGCGCCTGATCATTACCTATCCAGCATCCACCGGTCGCAACTTCAACGAAGTGCTCCGGGTGATCGACTCCCTGCAACTGACCGACGAGCACAAGGTGGCAACGCCCGGTAACTGGGAGCGTGGTGGCGATGTAGTAATCGTGCCGTCGCTACAGGATGAGGAAGAAATCAAACAGCGGTTCCCGAAGGGCTACAAAGCAGTGAAATCCTATTTACGGATGACACCCGATCCCAAGTCCAACTGGAGTGGTGACTGATTAAAGCCTTGCAGTAACTTCCGCAGTCACAGAAAAGCCGGGCAGTTCACAGTGCCCGGCTTTTCTGGTTATGGCTAACCGGACCTCAGAATGCCGGAACCACGGCACCTTCATACTTTTCTTTGATAAACTCGCGCACCGCATCGGATTTCAGCGCGTTGGCCAGTTTCTGCATCGCCTCGCTGTCCTTGTTGTCCGGGCGAGCAACCAGAATGTTCACGTAAGGAGATTCTGCACCTTCGATCACCATGGCGTCTTCCGTCGGGTTAAGGCCCGCTTCCAGCGCGTAGTTGGTGTTGATCAGAGCCATGTCGACCTGGTTCAGGATGCGCGGCAATGTGGCTGCTTCGAGTTCACGGAAACGCAGGTTCTTCGGATTATCGGCAATGTCACGAGGTGTCGCAGTAATTTTGCTTTCGTCGTTCAGAGTGATCAGGCCAGCGTTCTGCAGCAGCAACAGGGCACGACCGCCGTTGGTGGGATCGTTCGGAATGGCCACCACGGCGCGGTCTTTCAGCTCGTCCAGGGAGCTGATCTTGCTGGAGTAGGCGCCGAAGGGCTCAACGTGGATACCGGCAACAGTCACCAGGTTGGTGCCACGGCCGTCGTTGAATTCGTCGAGGTATGGCTGATGCTGGAAGAAGTTGGCGTCCATACGCTTCTGGTCAACCTGAATATTCGGCTGCACATAGTCGGTGAAGACTTTCACATCCAGCTCAACACCTTGCTCGGCCAGTGCCGGCTTCACAAACTCCAGCAACTCAGCATGCGGGACCGGAGTCGCGGCTATGGACAGTTTCTCTGCGACAGCAGCAGAGGAGAAAGTTGCTACGGCAGCTATGGCTACCAGAGTTTTCTTGAAGTTCATTAACAAATACTCCTGTTCAAAAAGATTCCGACGTTTACTCCCGAAGCTCGGGGCCGGTGGAGGGTAGAGGCTTCCGAAAACGTGGAGCGCCAAGGATGGCGCGACCGAGCCCTACAGGGACGTATTCACGGGCGTTTTTCGGAAGCCTCTACCCTTCACCGGCCGGCTCCGGATTGCGACTACTTACGACTGAAATAAAGCACCAGACGATCACCAACCATCTGCAGAACTTGTACGAAAATCACCAGCA
Source organism: Marinobacter sp. (assembly GCF_014859525.1). GTDB lineage: Bacteria > Pseudomonadota > Gammaproteobacteria > Pseudomonadales > Oleiphilaceae > Marinobacter. The sequence goes on along the minus strand of NZ_JACUUB010000038.1, from coordinate 19,045 downwards.
AGGCGACCGTGATCACCATCACGTCGGTCTGGAACCGCTGGTAACCAAAGCGAATGGCCAGGTCGCCCAGGCCGCCGCCGCCGATCACGCCAGACATAGCTGCGTAAGAGACCAGGGTAATGGCGGTTACGGTAATACCGGCGATGATGCCCGGAAGCGCTTCCGGCAGCAAGGCGCCGAGAATGATCTGGCGCACGTTGGCGCCCATGGCCTGGGTCGCTTCGATGATGCCGCGGTCGACTTCCCGCAGGGAGGTTTCCACCAGACGGGCGAAGAACGGGGCACCGCCAGCCACCAGTGGCGGAATGGCACCGGCCACACCCAATGAGGTACCGATCAGCAGAACGGTGAACGGTATCATCACGATCAGCAGGATGATAAAGGGCACGGAACGCAGTACGTTGACCACGAACGACAACACCGCGTAGGCCACCGGTTGTTCCAGGAGCTGGCGTTTACCGAACAGGAACAACAACACGCCGATGGGCAGGCCGATCAGTACGCTGAACAACAGGGACATGCCCACCATCACCAGAGTGTCCCAGCTGGCCCAGCCGATTTCCAGCCAGTCGACGTTGCCCATGAGGGTTTCCATTAAAGCGTCCATCAGCGCACTACCTCCACGTGAACGTCGGCAGCTTCCAGTGCCTGCATGGCGACGTCAAGATCACCACCTACCAGTGACAGGGTCAGCTGGCCATAGGGGGTGTCTTTGATGTGATCAATCCGGCCGGAGAGGATGCTGAAATCCACCCCGGATTCCCTTGCTACGCTGCCCAGCAGGGGTTTGTAGGTGGATTCGCCCTTGAAGGTCAGGCGCAGGATGCGGCCTTCGGCTTTTTGCAGGTCTTCCTGGAGATCGTTGCGATCAATGTTTTCGCTTTCAAATACGAAATCCCGGGTGGTGGGGTGCCGGGGGTGCAGGAACACGTCACTCACCGGGCCCATTTCCACCACGCGGCCGGCGTCCATCACCGCCACTCGGTCGCACACCCGGCGCACCACGTCCATTTCGTGGGTAATCAAGACAATGGTCAAGCCCAGTTCTTTGTTGATATCGCCCAACAATTTCAGCACCGACTGAGTAGTCTGCGGGTCCAGCGCGCTGGTGGCTTCGTCGCACAGCAGAATGGTGGGGCGGCAGGCCAGGGCTCGGGCAATGCCGACACGTTGTTTCTGGCCACCAGACAACTGCGAGGGGTATTTGTTGGCATGTTCGCTCAGGCTAACCCGTGCCAGCAACTCCTCAACCCGACCGCGGATCTCCGCTTTGGAATAGATCCCGGCCAGCTTCATCGGAAACGCGACGTTGTCGGCCACGGTCTTGGAGGACAGTAAGTTAAAATGCTGGAAGATCATGCCGACTTTACGACGGAAGGCACGAAGCTCAGCTGCGCTGTAGCGGGTGATGTCTTCGTCATCAATGAGGATGCGACCGCCGGTGGCAGGCTCCAGCAAGTTGATCAGACGGACGAGAGTGGATTTGCCCGCCCCCGAGTGGCCGACGATACCGAACACCTCGCCGGTTTCAATGGTCATACTGGTGGGATGCAGCGCGGGGATCGCCCGGCCCGCCACCTGGTAAGACTTCTGTACCTGGTCAAATACAATCACGGTCAATGCCTTGGTCAGTGCCTTGAGAGTGTTTTAAGAGTGCCTGGAGCGCGCAACGTAAAGCCGACCATTATAGCGCACTCGCTGACCAAACCCGAATCACGGTGGTGTGTAGTTGCCCTTACACAAAAAGCTACCTGACACATCGGCCTACCCTCGGCTAAACTGCTATTTGAAAAGAACATTAATAAAGCTCCATCCATCCGAGGCACGCCGTACCTGTGACCACATCGTCCGAGATCACGCCCTCAAGGATGAATTCCACCCAGGCATGGGTTTCCTATCTCAGCAAGGTTGAATTGCCGGTGTTGGCCAACACGCTCCGGCAAATCAATGAACTGACCGACAGCCGTAACAGCACCGTGAACGAGCTGGCCAATGTCATTTTGAACGACGCCCAGCTGACCTCACAGGTGCTTCGGCTGTCCAATACCGTGTTCTACAACCAGACACGAACCCAGGTGAGTACGGTCAGCCGGGCCATCACCCTGATCGGCTTTGATTCCGTCAAATCCATGGCGATTTCATCGCTGATTGTCGACACCCTGCTCAAACGCAACGACCGGCCGCACCTGTTGCGCTGCCTGGCACGGGCCATTCATGCAGCCGTTCAGGCCCGTTGCCTGATGCCCAAACGCACTGAGCATGCGCTCGAAGAAGTGTTTATCGGTGCCTTGCTGATGAACATTGGCGAACTGGCGTTCTGGTCCTGCGAGACCGATCAGGCAACGGAACTGGAAGCGCGCCTGCGACTGGATGAGTCGCCGGTGGACGCCCAGAAGGCGGTATTGCACACCACCTTTACCGAGATCACCCGAGGCCTGGTGGAAGCCTGGTCTCTGGGGCCCTTTATCCGGGAAGTGGTCGCTTCAGGCAAGGCTAACTCCATGGCCAGCAGCCTTGTGCGCAATACGGTCGAAATGGCATCCGTGTCTGAGCACGGCTGGAGCGGACCGGAGATGGACAAGGTGCTGGAGCGGATGTCCCGGGATGTTGGCGAAAGCCCTGCCGCTATCCGCGACCAACTCAAGGTCAACGCTCAGGAAGCCACCAAGGTGGCCGTGTCTCTGGGTATTCCCCAGGTAACAGCACTGCTGCCCGGCAATCAGGACAGCGCATCGGGAAATGGTGCCGAAGCACCGACCATGGACCCGGCCCTTCAGTTGCAGATCCTTCGGGACCTGAGCCAAACATTGGCAGAGAAACCAGACATCAACGAAGTATGCCAGTTGGTGATCGAAGGGATTCACCGGGCTATCGGGATGCAGCGAGTGGTGCTACTGATGAGTGACCGGACAGGCCAGGAGCTGATTCCCCGCAAGGTAGGCGGCCGGGGCACGGAAGAATGGCGGGAACAACTGATTATCCACAAGGATGGCACCGGGCCGCTGGGGGAGCTTTTACCTCACGGCACTTGCGCCATATACAAGCCGGGAAACCACGCCAACGGCGTGCCATTTGATCGTTGGCTAGGTAAGGTGCCCGCCTTGGTCGGATCGCTCACCGCCAAGGGGCGACTGGTGGGCCTGTTCTATGCCGATAACGCTGCGGCGGGTTATGTGCCATCAGAGCAGCAGCTGGCCGCTTTTTCCCACTTTATCCAGAATGCACAACTGTGCCTGACCCTGATCTCCTCTCGCTGAGATCGGGGCAGGCCGTGTTTTCGGATTTCAGTGAAGCGCCCGCATCTGGCGCGGGTAAAGCGCTGCGCTGACTTCCGGCTCTTCCAGTAATTCGGCGAGTTCCCGATCAATGTCGGTTTCTTCGCCTTCATCGGGGAGCGGCTCAAACAGGGTGCTCAGCCAGGCCGCTACAGACGGCGCACTGTCCCGGTCATAATCCGTAGACAGCGCCTTGATACGGCGAAAACCAATGATCCTCTGGTGCTTGGGATCGCGGATTTGCTCAAAGCCCCGCCAATAGATTCTGTCGCGGGTGTGCAACTGCACGAACAAGGTGTCGATGGGGCCGTTGTCGTCATGTTCACTGTCTTCATCTTCAGCTTGAAGTTGAGATTGATCCGTGTCTGTCGGTTTGCGGCGGATAGTGGTCCAGGCCGGGTACAACACTGCCACGGCGTCTGCTTCGACGTGTTCGCGGGCTGCGCGTAAAATCAGACCCCAGCGAGCCTTGTCGGCATCGGTTTCCAGAGAGTTGATGGGCAGGTCGTAGCTCTGTTCACTGGACAGAACTATCGCCATCATCGGGGCGTCCAGTTCCCCCATGGCTTCGGCCTGTGCTACGGATACCAAATCGTCGATTGCCATCGATTGGTTCATAAGATGCTCGCCTCCTCGATGCCATCAGGGTGGTCAGGTAACCTGACCCTGCTTTTACAGCATAGCCTGTTACACCTGCAAAGATAAACGTGGAGTTTGCAGGCACGGATCACAACCCCTGCCGCTAAACCCTGAAAGAACTCAGAAAGCGCCTTCCAGGCGCTCGTAGTTGGCGAACCAGGGGTTGACTTCTTCAAGCTGGGCAGCCAACTGCAACAGGCGGTCTTCGCCGCCATGAGCCGCTCCGAACTGAACACCAACGGGCAGGCCATCCCGGGTCCAGTGCATGGGCACCGACATGGCCGGCGTTCCTGTCAGGTTGGCCAACTGGGTAAACGGTGTGCGGGCCAGACTTTCCAGCGCCATCTGGTCCACCTGACCACTCTTGTGCACCAGCTTGCCGGCCTTCAGGGTCAGCATCAGCCTGGCCGCCAGCTTCAGATGGGCTGGGGTCTCCATTTCACCGATTCTTGCCGGTAACTGCCCCGTTGTCGGGCACAGGTAGAGGTCAAATCGATCGAAGAATGCGCCCAGGGCACGGGCGAAGTCGTTCCATTGCTGGCGACGGCGCACATAGTCCGGCAAGGGCATGCTGCGCCCCAGCATGCCCAGCAACCGGGTTTCCAGCTCGAAATCGTCATCGGTTGCACCGAACTGCTCCCGGGCCATGTCCATCAGGGCAGACACTTCACCGAAATACAGCGCCAGATAACACCGGGCCAGAGCCATGCCATCAAACTCCGGCCGGGCATACTCAACATGATGACCGAGGCGTTCCAACACCCTCGCGGTTTCTTCCACCGCGGCAATACACTCCGGAGCAACCTCGGTGTTGTAGGGAGAAGAGGTGAAAACGCCAATCCTCAGCTTGCCCGGAGACTGCTGCATCAGATCCAGCCAGGACCCCTCCGGCCGGTGAATGCGGAACGGATCGCCACTGGCCGGGCCCGCCAGCACATCCAGCATGGTAGCGCTGTCACGCACGGTGCGGGTAACCACGTGGTCGGTGGAGGCGCCCGTCCAGGCTTCTCCCGCCTGGGGACCTACCGAAATCCTGCCACGGGACGGCTTCAGGCCGAACAATCCGTTGTAAGCTGCCGGGATGCGGATAGAGCCACCGCCATCATTGGCGCCGGCCAGGGGAACAATACCGGCCGCGACCGCTGCACCGGAGCCACCACTGGAGCCGCCCGGGGTCAGACCGGTATTCCAGGGATTCCGGCTGGGGCCCCACAACGCCGATTCGGTCACCGCTTTCAGGCCAAACTCCGGGGTGGCGGTGCGGCCCAGAAAAATCAGACCACCTTCCCGTGCCCGCTGCACGAACTGCGAATCACGAGCCGGTATATTGTTACGCAGGGCACGGCTGCCAAAGGTGCAGGGCTGCCCGGCTTGCTCCTGGGTCAGGTCTTTCAGCAGCATGGGCACGCCAGAGAAGGGCGCATCCGGTGCGGCAACCTGGCTCATAGCCTCGGAAAACTGCGGATGGCAAATAGCATTGAGGATGCTGCTGGTCTGGTTCGCCCGCTCAATGGCTGCGTCAACGACTTCCCGCGAGCTGACATCGCCGCGACGGATCAGATCGGCCAACGCTGTGGCGTCGTATCTCAGGTATTCGGACTGTTTCATCGGCAACCCTGCTTGTTGTTCTCTACCCGTCCCCACTGGACATTTGGGGCATAAACCGGAAACTCTGGAGCTTACGCCAATCCCAAAGTGAGTTCCATGGACCTGACCCTGTTTCCGGAGGCCATTAATCCCACCGTCGCCATCTTCCTTTTGCTGGCGTCAGCATTGACCTCAATGCTGACCGCCGTGCTCGGTGCCGGTGGCGGCGTATTGTTACTGATCCTGATGGCCACCTGGATGCCACCGGTGGCGATTATCCCGGTCCACGGCATGATTCAGCTCGGTTCCAATACCGGTCGGGCTGCGCTGACCAGGCACCACATCGACTGGAAAGTCATTGCCGCGTTCACCCCCGGCGTTATTGCGGGCGCTGCCCTCGGAGCCTGGCTGCTGGTGGATCTGCCCGCCCATCTCTGGCAGTTGTCCATTGCTGTGTTTGTACTTTATCTGTGTTGGGGGCCGAAACTGCCGAAAGCGTCGTTCGGGCCTATCGGTATTTTTGTAGCCTCGGGCGTGACCAGCTTTATCAGCCTGTTCGTGGGCGCCACCGGTCCGCTTGTGGCAGCCTTTATCAAGCAGATTCATCAGGACCGGTTCAAAACCGTGGCCACCTTTGCCGCCGCCATGACCCTGCAGCACGCCCCCAAGGCGGTCGTCTTTGGCGTCGCGGGTTTTGTGTTCTCGGACTGGCTGCTGTTCATTCTGGCGATGATTGCCTGTGGCTTTGCCGGCACCTGGCTTGGCCTTCACGTGCTGAAGTCCATGACGAACCGCTGGTTCAGTCTGGCCTTCAATCTGGTGCTGACACTGTTGGCCTTACGCTTGCTGTGGCAGGCGGCAGGGTCTGCAGGCTGGATCAGCTAGAGCGGACCGTTAAGCTCAATCTTCACGCCTGAACATCGCTGCGGAGCTTCTCCGCCAGAGCTCTCAATAAAGATGCGGCGAATGCTCTGCGATTGAGCAACAGGGTCAAGGCGCTTGGCCTCCCAAGACAACCGTTCCTCCTGTCGGCGTCGCTCGCTATCGTCCCGCAGCACAGATAGAGGGTTGCTTCATGGCCTAAATCATAGCAAACCACACTGGCAGCGTCAGATTCCTGCTTGCAATCTTATTGATAATCGTTATTATTTAGATTAAATACTGATCTTTGGGCAATTTATATGAATTCCGTCAGCGCCTTACCGGCTGCTCTCTCAGAACATGGCCCACTAGCACAGTTGGCAGATATGGGTGGCCCCGTCATGTGGGTGCTGATGGCCATTGCCTTTATCGGGGTGGTGACGTTTCTTTACCTGATCATGCTTGGCGCCCTTTACGCACCCCGACTGACCGGGCCACTTCGGCTGATGATTGACCAATGGCAGCAATCGCCGGCAGCCGTCTGCCCGAGAGATCTGCACCGCAAGGCCGGACGGCTTGGGCGCGGCAACCCGCTCATGCACTTGCTGGTTAACACCATGTTGGCCTGCCAGTCCAATCCCAACACCACCTCCGTTCGTGAAACGGCAGTGCGCGACGCCCAACGATCACTGGAGCCTTTTGAGGCACCTCTGAAAATCATTGAAGTGATTGCCGCCCTGGCCCCGCTGCTGGGCCTGCTTGGCACCGTTATGGGCATGATGGAAGCGTTCAGTACCATGGCTGCCACAGAGGGCCGGGCCAACGCCAGTCAGCTCAGTGGTGGTATTTACGAGGCACTGTCCACAACCGCCGCCGGGCTTATTGTCGCCATTCCGTTTGCAGCACTGGCCGCCTGGATTGAGTTCCGCCTGCGCAGGATTCATCAAACCATCAACAGCACCCTGGTCAGCGTGTTCAATGTCATCCCTGTTGGCGAGCCCGTCGTTGCCCCCGAGGCCATCGAGCCGCAGCACAAGGCTCCCGCTCCGGTCGCCGATGATTACGGTGTTAGCGACAACCCGCGTTTTGCCCATGCAACTGGTTGAACCCAGGCCCAGCCGCCCCATTCCGATACGGATTACACCACTGATTGACGTGGTGTTTATCCTGCTGGTGTTTTTCATGCTGACCACACGATTGTTGCCGGTGGATTACCTGGAGCTTGGCAACGACACTCAAGACCGCAGCAGCGTCACCGGTGATCCTTTACCCGAACTTCAGGTCAGCGCGAACGGCCTGATCAACTGGCAGGATACCCGCTATTCATTAAGCGATTTGCTGCCCGCCCTGAGTGCTGCCGGCATCAGAGAAGCCAATCTGGCAACGACCCCCGACAGCACGCTGGCAGATTTCGCCCGCACCCTGAGCGCACTGGATAACGCCGGTGTCACTGCTCACTGGAAACGCAGCGCAACACCTGACTCATGACGCAACTTGTGCCACCACCGTCCACCTCCGGCAAGGGGCTGCTGGCGCGTGTTGAAGACGCGCTTCTGCCCCTGATCAACCTGGTCTTTCTGTTGCTGATGTTTTTTATTGTGGCTGGGCAGCTGACCAACGAGCCGTTGCCGGAACTGCCCGGAGCGACCGCGCGGCAGCAAGCGCGATCACCAGACGCCGACTTGATGGTGCCGGCTGACGGCCAATGGCTGGTAGATGGCCAGGCTCTTACCGGCGGGTCGCTGCTGGAGGCACTGCCGGTGCCCGATGACAACCAGCCACTGAAAATTGCCGCCGACCAGTCGCTCACCATGACCGACCTGGAGACCCTGTTACAGCTGCTGGAACAGGGCGGCTACGCTCAGGTGCTGCTGCTGACGGAGCCGGGGGCATGAGCCAGGTAAGCAAGCGAGCCAAGCTGTTGTTCATGACCATCGCGATCAGCACCACAGCCATCACCCTGGTTCTGGCCGCGCCAGACAAACCAATGGAACTGGCAACGCTTGGCGACCAGGCGGTCAACTCCGCACCGGCGATCAAGATCAACCTGGCCGGACGCAAAGCTCCGGAGCCGGACGTGTCACCAGAACCAGAACCAGAGCCGATCCATGAACCAAAGCCGGAGCCAGAACCAGAATCGGTGCCAGAACCAGAACCGGTGCCAACCCCTGTTGAGCAGCCGAAGCAACCCGTTGCTGAAGCAGCCGACGCTAACATCAGCGAACCAACCGGTGAGGAAACCGACGCCCAGGAAAGCCAGAGTACCGTACCACTGCAAACGGCGGGGGAATCCTCTGATGTCGACAGCTACCTTAGCAAGCTCAGCCGCCACCTGGCCCGCTTCTATTCGTACCCTCGTCGGGCTCGACAGCTTGGCCAGGAAGGCACACCCGTTGTCGTGTTCGAATTTGCCCGTGACGGCTCACTGATCAGCCACACACTGCGGGATAGCTCCGGACATCAACTGCTTGATGATGCGGCCCTGCAAATGCTCGCTCAGGCCGCACCGCTGCCCGAAGTGCCCGATAACATGCGCGGCCAGAACTTCACCTATGCCCTGCCGGTACGTTTCAGCCTGCGCTGATTCCGCACCATCGCGGCGCGAACCGCACTGAGCCGGTGCAACCCATCAACCCCTCGCCACCAAATCAAGCCTTTAAAGAAAATATTACTGACTGATTAGAAAGCGTTTTCTGACAATTTCTCCAGACTGGCACGATGCCTGCTGACACTGACTCAGCAGATTGTACTTTCTGCCCACACACAAAATTTGTTTCAGACGACGGCGTCTGCTCACACCTGCCAATGAATGGCGGCCTGTGAGCGACGCCGTTTTTTTTCGCCTGTTGAAAAGGCAGCCAGAAAAAGCCCAGGGGATACCACTATGTCTTACATCATGCCTTCGGAGTTCGTCACCAAAATGGTGGACGCCGGTGAATCGAAAATCTACATGGCCACCCGCGATGTGCTGATCCGGGCCTTCATGGCCGGTGCCATTCTGTCGTTGGCAGCAGTGTTTGCGATTACAGTCGCGGTGCAAACCGGCAGCCCGCTGGTCGGGGCCATGCTATTCCCTGTTGGTTTTTGCATGCTGTATCTGATGGGCTTTGATTTGCTCACCGGCGTTTTCATGCTGACCCCACTGGCGCTGCTTGATAAACGCCCGGGGGTGGATACCCAGGGTATTCTGCGTAACTGGGGCTGGGTGTTTCTTGGTAATTTCGCCGGCGCCCTGACTGTCGCTCTGATCATGGCCTTTGTGTTCACCTACGGCTTCAATATTGAACCGGGTGCGGTGGGTGACCGGATTGCCGACATCGGCAAAGAGCGCACTCTGGGCTATGCCGAGCATGGCGCGGCCGGATGGTTCACGATCTTTCTGCGGGGCGTGCTGTGCAACTGGATGGTGTCTATGGGCGTGGTTGGTGCCATGATTTCCACCACCGTTCCCGGCAAGGTACTGGCCATGTGGATGCCGATCATGCTGTTTTTCTATATGGGCTTCGAGCATTCCATCGTCAACATGTTCCTGTTCCCGTTTGCCCTGCTGATGGGTGGCGAATTCGGAATTCTGGATTACTTTGTCTGGAACGAAATCCCGACGGTACTGGGTAATCTGGTTGGTGGCCTGTCGTTTACCGGCCTGACCCTTTACGCCACTCATGTGCGCACCGCACCCAAGCGCACCCTGGCAACCGCCTACCAGGAAGGTTAACGGCCCAAATCAACGGATCGATTGCTGTACGCATAAAGCCCGGTGGCCGCATCCACCGGGCTTTATGCGATTATTCGAGGCACACCAACCATGACCACCCAACTCACCGTGACAACCGGACAGTATTCAAACAAGGGTCGCAAGCCGGTCAACCAGGATTTCCATGGCCTGTTGATTCCAGACAATCACCAGCTGCACTCCAAAGGCATTGCGGTAGCCATTGCCGACGGTATCAGCTCCAGCAATGTCAGCCAGATTGCCAGTGAATCGGCGGTAGCGGGATTTCTGAGTGATTACTATTCGACCCCGGACAGCTGGTCGGTCAAACAATCCGCCCAGCGAGTGTTGAGAGCCAGCAACGCCTGGCTGCACGCCCAAACGCGCCAGAGTCGGTACCGATACGACCAGGACCGGGGCTATGTTTGCACGCTCAGCGTACTGGTACTGAAATCCGCCACCGCCCACCTCTTCCACGTGGGCGATGCTCGCATCTACCGGGTGCAGGGCCATTCACTGGAACAACTGACCACCGATCACCGGGTGTGGCTCTCTCAGAATGAAAGCTGTCTGAACCGGGCCATGGGACTAAGCCAGCAAGTCGACATTGATCACCTGACCGTTCCCGTCTGGCCCGGTGATATTTTTGTACTGGCAACGGACGGCCTGTATGAGTACCTGCCCACAAAAGAGATCGCCAGAGCCATCCGGGAAGCCGGTGACGATCTGGACTCGGCCGCCCGGCAGCTGGTGGCCACAGCGCTGGCCAACGGTAGTGATGACAATCTGACCCTGCAGATTGTCCGGGTTAAATCGGTTGCTGCAAGCAGGAGTAACGAAGAGGTCGCCCAGCAGGCACAGCAACTGCCCTTTGCCCCGGAACTGGCATCGGGGGAGGTACTGGATGGCTATCGAATCATCCGGTCCATTCATGCCAGCAGTCGCAGCCATGTCTACCTCGCGGCAGACGAGCTCAGCGGTCAACAGGTTGCCCTGAAGGTACCCGGCGTGGAAATGCAGCAGGACCCCGGAGCACTCTCACTCTTTGCCACCGAGCAGTGGGTTGCCCAACGAATCAACAGCCCCCACGTGGTCCAGGCCTTTGCGCCCGAACGCCAACACAGTTGTCTGTACCTGGTGACCGAATACGTGCAGGGAACCAGCCTGCGACAGTGGTTAGTGGACAACCCGAGGCCGGTTCTGGAGACCGTGCGGCAACTGATCGAGCAGATTGCCCGGGGGCTGCGAGCCTTTCACCGGCTGGAAATGGTGCACCAGGATCTGAAGCCCGAGAACATCCTGATCAATACCGAGGGCACCGTGGTGTTGATCGACTTTGGCGCTACCCGGATTGCCGGCCTGCAAGAATTGAATGATCATCAAGAACCACACTGGCCCCGGGGCGCCGCCCTGTACAGTGCCCCCGAGAGCTTTCTGGGTGAGCCCACAGGCTGGCAGGCGGATCAGTTTTCTCTTGCCGTGATTGCCTACCAGATGCTGACGGGACAGTTGCCCTACGGCACCCGCATACCCGGCATCCGCAATCGAAAACAGCTACATGGGCTCAGCTACCACCCGGCCCGACTGCACCGGGACAACCTGCCGGAATGGATAGACCAGGCGCTGGCACGGGCGCTGCAGCCGGAAGCCCACAAACGCTACCCGGCACTGTCCGAGTTTCTGTTTGATTTGCGCCAGCCCAACCCGCAATGGCAAAAACAGCACAGGCCGCCGCTGATCGAGCGCCATCCGGTGGGGTTCTGGCAGGGACTGTCGGCACTCTTGCTGCTGGCCCTGATGCTGTCTTTCGCTCACCGGCCCTGACCGGGCAATTAATTGCCCGGTCAGCAAAAGCTCGCCCGATCGTTAAGCAAGGGTTTGCTTACCCGGCCCTACGGAATACACAGAAAACCATCATCCCATTGTTTTTAATAGTTTTTTAAGGATTGGCACGCACCTTGATAAAGAGTTACCCGTCCAGGGAACACCCCGGGGACGAACATTCACTCACACGTCATGGAGCAGACTATGCCAACTCCTTGTTATATCAGCATTGAAGGTAAAACTCAGGGCAACATCACCGCCGGCGCATTCACTTCCGATTCCGTAGGCAACATCTACGTTGAAGGTCATGAAGATGAAGTGCTGGTTCAGGAATTCAGCCACGTTGTCACCGTTCCGACTGATCCCCAGTCTGGTCAGCCTTCCGGTCAGCGCGTGCACAAGCCGTTCAAGTTCACCTCAGCCCTGAACAAAGCCACTCCGCTGATGTACAACGCCCTGGCTTCCGGCGAAATGCTGCCGAAGGTAGAGCTCAAATGGTACCGCACTTCCGTTGAAGGCAAGCAGGAGCACTTCTTCTCAACCATCCTGGAAGATGCCACCATCATCGACATCAACTGCAACATGCCCCACTGCCAGGACGCAGCCAGCGCTGACTTCACTCAGCTGGTGACCGTTTCCCTGTCTTACCGCAAGGTAACCTGGGAGCATGCCGTTGCCGGTACTTCCGGTGCAGACGACTGGCGCACTCCAATCGAGGCCTGATTTTTTCAGGCTCGATCACTCAAAACGGCTGGCCTTCGGGCCGGCCGTTTTTGTTTTTAGCGGCAGAGTATCGGAGAATGCGGTTTGTTCCTTCACTTCTTCATGGACTAAACCGGATCGATGACTCCTGTGACGCCCCCACACTCTGAGCACACACCCAGAATAGGCACCCTCATGTGTCAGGCCACTCGCGACATCCTCTGGGAACAGGCCAAAAACTGGATTCGAGAACAGAACCAGTGTGCAGGATTGGTGCTGCGCGTAGGTTCCGGTCAGGCCACCTATCACCGTTATGATCCGACGCGTAAACAGCATCTGATTAACTACGGGGCCAGGATGATTGCCGCCAAGCATCAGCCGGAAACCGCCCAGGGCTGGTTATCGACGAGGGAAATCCGGAGTCGGGGCTATTTTGGAGGAGAGGTGAGTGTATTGAACCTGCTGGCCCACACCTGCTGCCATGAGTTTGCCCATTTGCTGCAGCATAGCGCCGGGCAACGGCATTACGGTTCTGTGCACAACAGGCATTTCTACGAAGCACTGGATGAACTGCATACCAGCGGAGCGGCCCATGCTACCCGGCAGCATCTGAGCGAGCAGGCTGCGGTGGCCGGCATCGAACTCCCGGGCTCCGCCTTTGAGCTGCCAAACCCGGTGCAGGCCCGGCAGCAGTGGCAGGTTGGCGATGCCGTGCGTTTCGGTGACGGACGCAGCAAGAAAAAAGGTGAAGTCATCCGGGTAAATCGCAAAACCTGCACCGTTCTGGTCAACCACCAATCCCGTCTGTTGCGCTATCGCGTGCCTCTGCAGCTATTAAGCCCCGCGACTTAATGGCCAATCACTGCTGACATGGACATCAACGCCCGGGCCATTTCTGGCAAGCGCTTACCCTGATCCATCGCCAGTTTCCTCAGTAACCGGTGGGCTTCGTCGTTGCTGATGTTGCGGTGCTCCATCAGCATCAACACGGCTTTTTCCTGGGTACGGCGGTCTTCCAGCGCATCCTTTGCGCTCTGCAGCTCTTCGGACATTTGGCGTAGTCGGCGGGTTTGCTCCTGAACCAGGTCGAAAATGGATCGACCCGCCTGTTGCCCAACGCCATCGCCGGCCAAGGCACCCACCGCGCGCGCGTCCACGCCATTATCGCAGACCACCAACAACGGAGTTGCCGGGGCACTCCGTTGTTCCAGAGAGACCAGCAGGCTTTCCTGGTGGGCCAGGGATTGGCGGGCTTCGGTGTAGCGTTCCACACAGCGATGGTGGAATGCGTTTTCGATGGCATCTTCAATTCTTTTGAGATCATCCATACGCTCAGTCATCAGGTTGAACCATTGGTCGGCCAACCCCTCATCCAGCGATTTGTAGCGCCCGACGGACATCGCCTTCTGCCGCATGCGTTCAATGTCCAGCTCCCGTGGGTGGGCGCAAAGAGTTCGCCAGAGCCCTAGACTTTCTTCGTGAGCGAAGTTTACAAACACCTCAAAACACCGCTCCTGCGCCTCAACAAGGTGCATTATGCGCCGTGACAGTGCGTTATCGAACTGGCCACTGGAGAACCCGGCCGAGCCTGCGGCCCGCTCCTGGCCACAATACTCCTTGCCATTCATTACATGCACCATAGCCACCAGCAAGCCCGCGATAGAGGGTTCAGCGACGGTTTCGGCGGCCTCGAATACCACCGTAATCAACTGGTGGATGGTGTCGCAAAACCAGTCGGTGGCCTCTTTCACGTTGGCAGACCGGTCAGCTACCCGGCGCCGCAGGCCTGGCAGCTGATCCAGACAATGCAGGGCACTGGCAATGTGCCCAAGCAACGAACTGCTGACCGGGTGGTCAGTCAGGTCATGCTGGATGTCCGCCAGCGCCTGCCGAAAAGTAGAAGCCAGTTGATCGTTCTGTTTCAGTACCAGGGCCCGCTCTCCGGCGAAACGCTGACACCCGGAACCCAGAAACAGGTTGGTGGCACCCCGCTCCCGCTGCAGTCCGTGTACCAGATTACCTACGCTCTGAACCAGCCGGCCCATCTGCAGAAAATATTCCAGATTACGGATCTCGCACTGCCGGGAGGCGATCAAGAAATCTGCGGCAGTCGCTGTCGCGGTGACGAGGGGATGGTGTTGGGTCTTCATGGTGCGGCTCCTTGTGTCAGCACACAGCGTGTTCCGTTCTAACCGATATACAGCAATTAGCAGGCCAGAACCAAAAGCCTCAACATCGTGCATTTCGCCCCATCCCGGGGCATCTTTCTCACCTGTTACCGGGTCGACCAAACCACAAAAATCACTAACTTATTGAATATTATATATTTAAAAAGTTGGCACGGAGATCGCTAAGCTTTCATCAAGGACGACTGTCCCGGCCATGGAATCAGGCCGGACCATCAGATCATTGTTGTTGGCATTGGCGCCGGACCATCTGTTCTCCACGGGGAGCATGATGCTCCGGCTTTTTTTGTTGGAGAGAGGCAGCACCCATGAGTAAACAAACCCTGATCGTGATCGGCAACGGCATGGTAGGCCATCACTTCCTGGAGCAGTTCACCCAGACCGCAGCTGCCGAGACCTTCCGGATTATTGTCTTCGGTGAAGAAAAGCAGTTGGCCTACGACCGGGTGCATCTGTCCGAGTATTTCAGCGGCTCCAGTCACGCAGATCTCGCCATGGGCACCGCGAACTGGTACGCCGAACAAGGCATAGAGCTGCGCCTGAACGAGCCAGTCAAAGCCATCGATCGCGACACCCGCGTGGTGACAACGCCAAAAGGCGAGTACGCCTACGATCAACTGGTGCTGGCCACTGGCTCCTACCCGTTTGTGCCGCCGATAGAAGGCAACGATCAGGACGACTGCTTTGTCTACCGCACTCTCGAGGACCTGGACGCCATTCAGGCCAGCGCCCAGACGGCGAAAACCGGCGTGGTAGTTGGCGGCGGCCTGCTGGGCCTGGAAGCGGCGAATGCCCTGAAAAGTCTGGGTTTACAGGCCCACGTGGTGGAGTTTGCTCCGCGCCTGATGCCGGTTCAGCTGGACGATCAGGGCGGCGCCCTGTTACGCGAGAAAATTGAAGACCTGGGCGTACAGGTGCTCACCGAGAAAGCCACCACCGCCATCGTGCCGGGCAGCGGTGCCCGGCTGCGAATGAACTTCGCGGATGAGAGTCATCTGGAAACCGACCTGATTGTATTCTCCGCCGGCATCCGCCCCCAGGATGCCCTGGCTCGGGCCTGCGGACTTGAAGTGGGCGAACGCGGCGGGATTGTAATCAACAACCAGTGCACCACATCCGATCCGCACATCCACGCCATTGGCGAGTGTGCGCTCTGGAGCAACTTTGTGTTCGGCCTGGTGGCGCCCGGTTACACCATGGCCCGCACGCTGTCGGCGGCGCTGAACAACGTCGCCGGTGCAGCGTTCACTGGGGCCGACATGAGCACCAAACTGAAATTGCTGGGGGTGGATGTGGGCTCCATTGGCGATGCCCACGCCCAGACTCCGGGCGCCCGCAACATCCGATTCCACGATGAGCAGGCCGGCCATTACCGGCGCATGGTGGTGAGCCAGGACGGCAAAACCCTGCTGGGGGCCATTCTGGTCGGCGACAACAGCCACTACGACACCCTGCTGCAATACGCCCTGAATGGCATTGAGTTGCCGAAGAACCCGGAGACGCTGATTCTGCCGGAGAGTGAAGGCGGCGCCCCGGCCCTGGGCGCCGATGCCCTGCCAGATACTGCGTCTATTTGTTCCTGCCACAACGTCACCAAGGGCGATATCTGCTGCGCGATTGATGCCGGCTGTTCCGATCTCGGTGGCGTAAAAGCCGAAACCAAAGCCAGCACTGGCTGCGGCGGCTGTACCGCACTGCTCAAAAAAGTGGTGGACAGTGAGCTGGAAAAGCGTGGCGTGGAGGTGTGCACCGATCTTTGTGAACACTTCCCTTACACCCGCCAGGAGCTTTTCCACCTGGTGAAAGTGAACGGTATTCGCACCTTCCGGAGCCTGCTCGAACAACATGGCCAGGGCGACGGCTGCGACATCTGTAAGCCCACCGTCGGCTCGATCTTGGCCACCTGCTGGAACGAGCACATCCTGGCCACGGATCATGTGCCCCTGCAAGACACCAACGACACCTTCATGGCCAACATGCAGAAGAACGGCACTTACTCGATTGTGCCGCGAATTCCCGGCGGCGAGATCACGCCGGACAAGCTGATCGTGCTGGGCGAAGTGGCCAAGAAATATGACCTGTACACCAAGATCACCGGTGGCCAACGGGTCGATCTGTTTGGCGCCACTCTAAGCCAGCTTCCCGAAATCTGGGAAAAACTCATCGCCGCCGGGTTTGAGACCGGTCACGCCTACGGCAAGTCCCTGCGCACGGTGAAATCCTGCGTGGGCAGCACCTGGTGTCGCTACGGCGTGCAGGACAGCGTGGGCATGGCGATCACCCTTGAGGATCGCTACAAGGGCCTGCGGGCACCTCACAAGGTGAAGATGGCGGTCTCTGGCTGTACCCGTGAGTGTGCGGAGGCCCAGAGCAAGGACTTCGGGGTGATTGCCACCGAGAAGGGCTGGAACCTGTATGTCTGTGGTAACGGTGGAATGCGGCCCCGGCATGCGGATCTGTTCGCCACCGATCTGTCGGATGAGGAGCTGATACGAACCATCGACCGGGTGGTGATGTTCTATGTGCGCACGGCGGACCGGCTGCAGCGGACCAGTGTCTGGATGGAGAATCTGGAGGGCGGTCTGGAGTATCTGAAGCAAGTGGTGCTGGAGGACAGCCTCGGCATTGGCGAGGAGCTGGAGCAGCACATGGCGGATCTGGTTGGCACCTATCAGTGTGAGTGGAAGACGGCTGTTGAGGATCCTGAGAAGCGCAAGCGGTTCCGGGAGTTTGTGAATGCGCCGTTGCAGTCCGACCCGGTGCAGCAGTGGACTTCGGAGCGAGGGCAGCGTCGGCCTGTTTTGGAGTCTGCGTAACCTTATGGTTCTGGGGGCGGAGCGCGGGGGCCGGATTCATTTTCTTCTGGAAAAAACAACTCGCTTCGCTCAGACATCTTTTTTCCTGCCAGAAAATGAATCCAACCCCCACGCTCACAAACATGAGTGGGATAGGCAACTGACTTAGATTGAGACTTGGGAGACTGTTTATGAAAGCTCGGACTTGTTGGGAAGCGGTTTGTACGGTGGACGATCTGGTGGCTGACTCCGGCATTGCGGTTTGGACGGAGGACGGGCCGGTGGCGGTGTTTTATCTGCCACACCGGCTGCCGGCGTTGTTTGCCATCAGCCATACCGATCCATTTACCGGCACCAACGTGCTGGCCCGCGGCATTACCGGCGATATCAACGGGGAGCCGGTGCTGGCGTCGCCGTTGTATAAGCAGCATTTTAGTCTTCGCACCGGTGTCTGCCTGGAGGATGACAGTGCCCGTGTGAAGGCATACCCGGTGTTGCTGGACGGGGATCAGATCCGTCTGGAGGTGCCGGTGGCTCAGGCGGCGTCGGTGGCCGCCTGAGATCTGAGAGACGCTTACGTCAGCTGATGAATTCGACGTTTTCTTCCAGCGGTGCCCTTGGGCTGGTGATCTGGTTCACCGGGCTGTCGGGGCTGGCGTAGCCGATGGCCATGCCGGTGAAGACTTTGCGGTGTTCGGGGAGGCCCAGGAATTCGCTGATGGTGTTCGGGTACACCGACCAGGATTCCTGGGCGCAGCTGTCGAGGCCTTCGGCGCGCAGCAATAGCATGATGGTTTGCAGGATCATGCCCAGGTCGGACCACTGGGGCGGGCCCATGTTGTCGTCGACCGTGCAGAACAGGCCCACGGGGGCGCCGAAGAATTCGAAGTTGCGTTTGAACCACGCGAAGCGGGCGACTTTGTCTTCCCGGGGGATGTTGAGCTGGCGGTACATGAGTTCGCCAATCTCGAAGCGGCGGTCGCGGTAGGGTGACTGCAGTTTGGGTGGGTAGATTTCGTATTCCGGCACTTCGTTGAAGCCCTTGCTGACCTTCTCCCGCATCAGAGTTTTTAGACGGGCCAGGGCATCGCCGGTAACCACGTGCAGGTGCCAGGGTTGCAGGTTGCCGCCGGAGGGGGCGCGGGTGGCGGTTTCGAGCACCCTCCTGAGAATGTTTTCCTGCACCGGGGTCTCAAGGAAGTCCCGCACGGAACGACGGGAGGTTACGGCTTGCTGGATATCCATCGGTTTACTCCGTCCAATCGCCCGGTCAGAAGCAGGCTGAACTGTTGGGGCGACAATGCCCTGTTCATCGGGTTGTTGGGGCAACACTAACTCACTTTGATAGTGTTGAAAACAAAGCATGTGCACAACTATTACACGCTCTATACTGGAGTTATCAGCCCAACCCAGTATGTGCAGGAGCGTCTGTTGTCTGCTTTGTTCCGGTTTTGGATTACCCTT
>NZ_JACUUB010000037.1 GCF_014859525.1 Marinobacter sp. | reverse complement strand
CCAAACTGTGCTCAAAATACGAAGCTAGTTAGCAAAGCGAATAATTGAGTTAAGTCAACTACTCAACAAGAACCCGCCTTATACCCCCATCGGGGGAGCGATTTTTCACCAGCATCCTTCTACTATTTAAAACAAGATATTGAATGCATGAATATGCAGAGAGGATACACCCATGGTCATCCCCCACAGCGCCGAAAGCCGATACACCAAACCCGTACTCGTCGCCGTCAACAAACCCCTTGACGAAGAAGATGGCCTGGAAAAACTCCGCAGCCACGCCCTGTTCCGCAGCCTCAAAGCCCACGACCTGGACCATCTCATCCAGCAGTCACGGCGCTTGCGCCTCGGCCACCACCAATTGCTCTACCGCCAGGACAGGCCCGCGCACCACTTCTTCTTTGTGATCAGTGGCCGCCTCAGACTCTACCGCCTGGATTCCTCCGGCATCGACAGAACCCTCGACAGCATCGCCCCCGGCGACTGCTTCGCCGAAGTCATGATCTACGCCGATCCGCCAAGGTATGCCTGCTACGCCGAAGCGCTCAAATCCAGCGAAGTGCTGATGATCCCGGTCAAAGCCTATCAGGAACTGCTTAACCAGCACCCGGAATACGCCCAGGCCGCACTTCGCCATTACGCCATGCGCGCCGTTACCCGATTCCACGACCTTGAAATCATGACCGTTCAGAGTGCCCGTGACCGCCTGATTCGCTATTTGATCGACCTGCTGCCAAACGGCGGACAGGAGAGCGGCGAAGTTGAACTACCGTTACCCAAATGTCTGGTCGCTTCGCGCCTGGCCATGCAGCCTGAGACCTTCTCCCGCATTTTAGCTGATCTCAAAGCCAACGGCTTAGTAAGGGTTAATCGCAGCAAACTGTTTATTTCTGATCCTCAGCGGCTGATCGCAATCAGTCAGTAGCTTCCGGGCCTCCTCCGGGCCCTTTTTTTAATTCTCGCCAAGTCAGGGGCATTTTTATGATCAGCAGTTACCAGGATCTTGTTCAGGCCAGCCAGCAGGAGCCCGAAGGCCAGCGCTTTCTGTTTGTATTCTGCAAAGCCGAACTGCCGGACGATGCCTCAGCCAGTGAGCGGGAAACTTTTAATCGCGGTGAGGGAGGGGCGCTGACCCCGGTGATTTGCGTGGACAAAACGCCGAACGAGGCTCCCGATTTTAACGCTCTGGCCGAAGAATCCCGCGCTACCGGACAAGACTGGGACATGGTCTTTGTCGCGGCCATGTCAGGGAGGGGCGGGATCGAACTCAGCAGCGATGAAGCGCAGCAGCCGCTCACTATGATGGTCGAAAGCATCCGAATGGGGAATTTGGGAAATTACCTGCCGCTGGACCAGTCGGGGCAGGTGGTTAACTTCGGGTAGCGGTTTTACGCTGCGGATATTAGCCCGCAGTTCTGCCAAAAAGAGGCATTTTACTTAAATTAATATTGGTTCGCCCATTGTGTATTCCAAGTGGATTGGGGGTTTGAGTGTTCAACGTAATCCGCCTAGCTTTCATCGCACTGACGGTTCTGGCCAGTGCTGCGTCAGCCAGCACCCGGCCGCTGAGCGAGTATGAGCCAGTCGCCGGGCGCCAGGTAATACAGGTCGCCATTCCCTCCGTCACCCGCTTCCAGCCGCGTGAAGACAATCGCGCCATTCAGCAACTGTACGCCGGCGACGAACTGGTGGGCTACGGCTATCAGACCCTTGATTTTGTGCAAACCCCGGCCTATTCGGGTAAGCCTCTGAACGCCATGGTCGTGCTCGACACCGAAGGCGAAATTAAGGGTGCCCGGGTGATTCATCACGACGAGCCGATTCTTCTGATCGGCATCCCCGAAATCAAGATGCACGAATTTACCGACCAGTACGCTGGCCTCAAAGCCGACCAGCGGGTCACGGTGGGAGGTAAATCAAGCGAACGCCGAATTGCCGTGGACGGCCTTTCCGGGGCTACGGTTACCGTCATGGTGATTAACGAAGTCATCATGCGCACCGCGCACCGCATCGGTGGCGAGCTTGGCTTGGTCGAAGGTGCCGGTGTCGGCAAACGCCCACCGATGGCTGAAGTTGATAAAGACAATTTTCGTCCCCGCTCCTGGACAGAACTGACGGGTGATGGCTCTATTCGCCGGATGCTACTGACTCGTGGTCAGGTTGACGATGCCTTTGCTGGCGGCCCCGCTGAAGGTTTCGAAACCGCCGCCCCCGGTCAGCGTGATAACGCTCTGATTGATCTCTACGCAGCCTATCTGGATGCCCCCACCATTGGTCGTAACCTACTGGGCGACCGCCAATACCAGTGGCTGATCTCTGAGCTGAAAGAGGGCGAACATGCCATCGCCGTGCTGGCAACCGGCTCATACTCCTTTCGTGGTTCAGGCTATGTTCGTGGCGGTATCTTTGATCGTTTGCAGGTTCGCCAGTTCGGCGACACCTTTAACTTTCGTGATCTTGACTACCATCGCCTGAGCGACGTGTATCTGGGCGACATGCCCCGTCTGCCGGAAATGGCGATCTTCATCATCCGTCAGCAATACAATTTTGACCCCGGTGAGCCCTGGTCGCTCGAGTTGACCGTCAAGCGCCAGACTGGTCCGCTTGATAGTGAGTTTGCGGTGTTCCCTCTGGAGTACCAACTGCCAGACAAATATTACACCCGTGCAGAACCAGAGCTGACCCAGGAAGAATGGCTGGAAGAGCAGCCATTGTGGGTCCAGGTCTGGTACCAGAAGCAGTTTCAGATCATCGTCATTGGTCTGGGCATTGGGGTGCTGATGTTCATCCTTTTCTTCCAGGATTGGTTGGTGCAAAAGCCTCGGATGATGCGCTGGATTCGCCACGCATTTCTGACCTACACCCTGTTCTTTATTGGCTGGTATGCGCTGGGGCAGCTGTCGATCGTTAACGTGCTGACTTTTGTAAACAGCCTGATCAGTGGCTTCCGGTGGGAAACCTTCCTGATTGATCCGATGCTGTTCATTCTCTGGTCCGTGGTGGCCGGTATCGTGGTGCTCTGGGGTAGGGCAGTCTACTGCGGCTGGCTGTGCCCGTTCGGCGCCTTGCAGGAACTGACCAACGAAATTGCTCGCAAACTGAAGGTGCCCCAGTACACCGTGCCGTTTGCTGTGCATGAGCGCCTCTGGGCGATCAAGTACATCATCTTGCTGGTGCTGTTCGGTGTTTCTCTGGACTCTCTGGCCACTGCCGAGCGAATGGCGGAAGTGGAACCCTTCAAAACCGCTATTACCCTCAAATTCGATCGTACCTGGCCGTTTGTGACCTACGCGGTGTTGCTGCTGGTGGTCAATTTGTTCACCCGCAAAGTCTTCTGTCGCTATCTGTGCCCGCTTGGGGCCGCCCTGGCACTGCCGTCCAAGTTGCGGGTGTTCGACTGGCTCAAACGCCGCAAAGAGTGCGGCAATCCCTGCCGCCTGTGCGACCACGAGTGCGAAGTTCAGGCTATCCACCCGGACGGGCACATCAATTACATGGAATGCCACTACTGCCTGGATTGCCAGATGACCTATTTCGATGACCACAAATGCCCGCCTTTGATCGTGAAACGTCGAGGCAAGCGCCGTGGTCACAATGCACCGGGCCACCCGGAGGAAATTCCCGTGGTACAGGTGAAATGAGCAGTACCAATAAAACGCCATGAGAAGCGAAAACCGCCATAACCAATAACGGAGTTGGAGCTATGAGTAAACAAGATGATCTGAGCAAAGGTACACCGGAGGTTTCCGAAGGTGGTCTGAGCCGCCGTCGCTTTATGGGCGCCGCAGCCCTGGCTGGCGTAGCCGGCGCGACGGGCCTTGGCACCACAATGATGACTCGCGAGTCATTCGCGGCCGCCGCGCAGGAAGCACGTAACAAGGCGCACGTAGGGCCGGGCGAGCTGGATGAGTACTACGGCTTCTGGAGCGGTGGTCATCAGGGCGAAGTGCGCGTTCTGGGCGTTCCCTCCATGCGCGAGCTGATGCGGATTCCGGTGTTCAACATTGATTCCGCCACTGGCTGGGGCATCACCGATGAAAGCAAGGACATTCTGGGTCGGGACAAGCTGTATCCGAATGGCGATTGTCACCATCCACATGTGTCCATGGAAGACGGTCGTTACGACGGCAAATACCTGTTCATTAACGACAAGGCCAACAGCCGCATTGCCCGTATCCGTCTGGATATCTTCAAGACCGACAAGATCACGCACATCCCGAATGTGCAGGCGATTCACGGCCTACGCCTGCAGAAGGTGCCCCGCACCAATTATGTATTCTGTAACGCCGAGTTTGTGATTCCGCAGCCGAACGATGGCAGCGATTACAGCATGGAGAACAGCTACACCATGTTCACCGCAGTGGACGCGGAAACCATGGAAGTGTCCTGGCAGGTGATTGTCGACGGCAACCTGGACAACACCGACGCCGACTTCACCGGCAAGTACGCTGCCTCCACCTGCTACAACTCCGAGAAGGCTGTGGACCTGGCGGGCACCATGCGCAACGACCGCGACTGGGTTGTGGTGTTCAATGTCGAGCGCATTGAAGCGGCCGTCAAAGCCGGTAACTTCAAGACCATCGGTGATTCCAAGGTGCCAGTGGTTGACGGCCGCAAAGGCTCGGCGTTAACCCGTTATATTCCGGTGCCGAAGAACCCGCACGGCCTGAACACTTCTCCGGACGGCCAGTATTTCATTGCTGCGGGCAAGCTGTCGCCGACCGTTTCTATAATTGCCATTGACCGGCTGGACGATCTGTTTGATGACAAGATCGGCGATCGCGATCCGATTGTGGCGGAACCAGAGCTGGGTCTTGGACCGCTGCATACTACTTACGATGGCCGTGGCAATGCCTACACCACGCTGTTTATCGATAGCCAGGTGGTGAAATGGAACATTGCCGATGCCATTAAGCACTACAACGGTGAGAACGTGAATTACATCCGCCAGAAGCTGGATGTGCACTATCAGCCGGGCCACAACCACGCTTCTTTGACGGAGTCGCGGGATGCCGATGGCAAGTGGCTGGTGGTGTTGTCGAAGTTCTCGAAGGATCGCTTCCTGCCCGTTGGCCCGCTGCATCCGGAGAACGATCAGCTGATTGATATTTCCGGTGAGCAGATGAAGCTGGTTCACGATGGCCCGGCGTTTGCGGAGCCTCACGACTGCATTCTGGTGCGCCGCGATCAGATCCGGCCCAAGAAGATCTGGGACCGCAACGATCCATACTTCGCGCCTACCCGTGCCCAGGCGGAAAAAGACGGCATCACACTTGAGTCTGACAGCAAGGTGATCCGCGATGGCAACAAGGTGCGGGTGTACATGACCTCGATTGCGCCTCAGTTCGGATTGTTGGAATTCAAGGTGAAGGAGGGGGATGAGGTTACGGTGATTGTGACCAACCTGGACTCCATCGAGGATGTGACTCACGGTTTCTGTATGGTGAACCATGGCGTGAGTATGGAGGTGAGCCCGCAGCAGACGGCGTCGGTGACCTTTACGGCTGGTAAGCCAGGCGTGTACTGGTACTACTGCAACTGGTTCTGCCATGCGCTGCATATGGAGATGGGTGGTCGCATGTTGGTCGAGAAGGCCTGACCTTCTCTTTTTCGGGGCTCTTTCTGAGTCCCGGCTCCTCCCATTAGCTTGGGAGGAGCAATCCAAGAGGAGACTGCTTTCCAAAACACGCTCCTTCGGCACATCCATGTGGCGCTTGGGCTCCGCCATCCATGGCTCCGCACAGTTTTGGAAAGCAGTCTCCTCTCGGATTGCCGGACCTTGGGGTCGGGGATTCGAAAACTTTCATCGCTCAGAGAACGATTGATGTATCAACTTTTGCGTTATGGGGTGGCCCTGTCAGTCGCTCTGATTTCGCTGACCGCAAGTGCCAACCTGCAAGATCAGCTGGATGCCCTGGAGCCAGGCGCATCGTTCGAGCTTCCTTCCGAGCAGCTTCCGCCATTGGTTATCCGGGTGCCCGGCGTTTCTGTGTCCTGTGCTGACGATTCGGTGATTGATGCCGGTGGGGCGGGGCATGGGGTGGCGATTCTGGCGGAGGCGGTGACGTTTTCCGGGTGTACGTTGCGCAACTGGGGGCAGGATCTGAACGAGCTGGATGCCGGGGTGTTTGTGGCTCGGGAGGCGCGGGGTGCGGTGGTCGAGAACAACCGGTTGCAGGGGCCGGCGTTTGGGGTTTGGTTGGATGCGACGCCGGATGTGATTGTTCGGAATAACGAGATACGCGGGGAGGCCAGCCTTCGGTCTCAGGACCGGGGTAACGGTATTCATCTGTTCAATACCACCGGGGCGTTGATTGAGGGCAATGACATCCGCCAGACCCGGGATGCGATTTATATCGAGACGGCGAATAACAACAGGATTCGCAATAACGTGATGACGGATCTGCGTTATGGCATCCACTACATGTACTCGATGCATAATTTGCTGGAGGGCAATGTCACCCGGGGCACGCGCACGGGTTATGCGCTGATGCAGAGCAAGTATCTGACGGTGGTGAATAACCGGTCGGAGAACGATGAGAATTACGGAATTCTGATGAACTTCATCACCAACTCCACCCTGAAGGGCAATGTGGTGACCGGGGTATCTCAAGGGCAGACCGGCGGTGTGATGATCGCCGGAGGTGAGGGCAAGGCGGTGTTTATCTACAACTCGCTGTACAACACCTTCGAGGGCAATCTGTTTGCCAACAGCAACATCGGCATTCATCTGACCGCCGGTTCCGAGCAGAACGAGGTATTTGATAATGCCTTTGTGAACAACGAGCGGCAGGTGAAGTATGTGGCTACCCGCACCCAGTCCTGGGCAAAGGATGGGCGTGGCAATTTCTGGAGTGATTACCTGGGCTGGGATCGTAATCAGGATGGAATCGGTGATGTGCCCTACGAGCCCAATGACAACGTGGACCGCTTGTTGTGGAAGTACCCGGAAGCTCGGGTGCTGATGTTCAGCCCGGCGGTGGACACCTTGCGCTGGGTGCAGGATGCCTTCCCGGTGGTGAAGTCTGCCGGGGTGAGTGATCCCCATCCCTTGATGCGAATTCCCGAACACCTGCAATCGGAGATCCGATGAACTGCTTTCGACTGGACAATGTGAGCCACCGCTACGATAAGGCAACGGTGCTCCACGGCGTGGATTTGCGGCTGGAGCCGGGGGAAATTCTCGGACTGTTTGGCCACAACGGGGCGGGTAAAACCACCTCGATCAAACTCATTCTGGGTTTGATGAAACCGACCCAGGGCAAGGTTTCCGTGTTGGGTGGCGAAGCCGGTGATCCTCACGTAAGCCAGCACATAGGCTATCTGCCGGAAAACGTGATGTTCTATCCCCAGCTGACGGGGAGAGAAATTCTCAGCCATTTTGCCCGGCTCAAAGGGGCTAGCCTTAAGCAGGTGCCCAAGTTGCTGGAGCAGGTGGGGCTGGACGACGCCATGGATGCCCGCACCAAGACCTACTCCAAGGGCATGCGCCAGCGCCTTGGCCTGGCTCAAGCGTTGCTGGGCAAGCCTAAGCTATTGATGCTGGACGAACCCACGGTTGGTCTGGACCCGGTGGCAACGGCCGATTTGTACCGGTTGCTGCGGCGCTTGCGGGATGACGGCGCGGGAATTGTCTTGTGTTCTCACGTGTTGCCGGGTGTCGAGCCCTACATCGACCGCGCCGCTATCCTGACCGATGGCACCCTGAAAGCCGTTGGTGATCTGCCGGCCCTGCGTCAACAGGCCAATATGCCGGTCACACTAACCGTGGAACCGGCTACTACCATGATGGCACTGGAGAAGGCGATCGACGGCGCAGGCTTCATGATGATGAAAAGCAACAACGGTCGACTGCAGGTCGATGTAAAACCCAAGGAAAAAATGGCGCTGATACACGCACTGCTGAACTCGGGAGAAGTGGCAGACCTGGGCATCCACCAACCGAGCCTGGAAGATATCTACGTCCACTTCATTGGCTCGGGTGGCCTGGCCCACCGGGGAGGCAGTCAATGAACGCGATCTGGACCATTGCCCGCAAAGAGCTCAGCGACAGCTTCCGTAACCGGTGGCTGGTGGCCATCTCTCTGGTGTTCGCCACCCTGGCCCTGGGCATTGCCTGGTTTGGTGCCGCCGCCTCGGGGCAGGTGGGCTATGCCTCCACCCCCGCCACCATTGCCAGCCTTGCCAGCTTGGGCATCTTCCTGATTCCCCTGATCGCCCTGCTGCTCGCCTACGATGCCATCGTGGGCGAAGAAGAGGGTGGCACCCTGCTGCTGCTGATGACCTATCCGCTCAGTAAGAGCCAGCTCCTGCTCGGTAAATTCCTCGGCCACGGCCTGACCCTGGCTCTGGCCACCCTGATCGGTTTTGGAGTGGCCGGCATTGCCATTGCCCTGCTGGTGGAAGACGTTGCCATTGGCGCGCTGGCCGTCGCCATGGGTCGGTTCATCGGCTCCACCATCCTGCTGGGCTGGGGCTTTATCGCCCTGGCATACCTGGTCAGCGTGCGCGTCAGCGAAAAACCGGTCGCCGCCGGCATGGCCCTGGCGATCTGGTTTTTCTTCGTGCTGATCTTCGATCTGATGCTGCTGGGCACGCTGGTCGCCAGCGAAGGCAAATTTAACCCCGATCTGCTGCCCTGGCTGCTGATGCTCAACCCCACCGACATCTATCGCCTGCTCAACATCGTCGCCTTCGGTGACAGTGCCCAGCTCAGCGGCGTACTCAGCCTGGGCTCCGACTTGCCGATCGGTGCCGGCGGCCTTTGGCTGGGCCTCATCCTCTGGTGCGCCATCCCCCTGGCTGGCGCACTGCTGTTGTTCCGCAACCGTCGAATCTGACCGGAGAACCCGAATACCATGACCGTAACCTTCAGCAAATGGCTCATCGCCGCCCTGGCCGCGATCACCCTCACCGCCTGCTCCGGCGATGAACCACAAACCCTGGCCAAACCCGACCCGGTCCACTTCGAATCCGGCGACGAATGCCACGTCTGCGGCATGGTGATCACCGGCTTCCCGGGGCCAAAAGGGCAACTGTTCACCGAACGCGAACAGCGCACCCGTAAATTCTGCTCAACCAAAGACATGTTCGCCTGGTTCCTCCAGCCCGAAAACGTCAACCGCGACCACACCCTCTACGTTCACAACATGGCGCAATCCCACTGGGACCACCCGGCAGACACCCACCTGATTGACGCCCGTGAAGCCTGGTACGTCGTTGGCTCCAACCGCACCGGCGCCATGGGCCCCACCCTGGCGTCTTTTGAAACCGAAACCGAAGCCACCGACTTCGCCGCAGAATACGGCGGCCAGGTACTGGCCTTCGCCGACATTACCCTGGACCACCTGAACGCCGGCATGGCGATGCATGGGATGGACGGTATGGGTGGCATGCAGGATGGGCACGACATGCATGGCCAGGACGATATGGCTGCTGAGCCACCCCATGACATGTGACCGTAATAATCACTAAGGTTTTATGGATGGCCAGTCAGGACTTGGTGCATAACAAGGGATGTATTTAAGGGCGGATACTCAGGAGGTCGAAAGAGCCGGTGAGGGTAGTCCTTCCAAAAATGTGCGGAGCCATGGATGGCGGAGCCCAAGCGTCACAGGGATGTGCCGAAGGAGCGTTTTTTGGAAGGACTACCCTCACTGGCTCTCCCCCCAAACCTTGAAGGCTGGCGAACACAGAGACTAATAACTTAACCGCCGGTCATATTCATAAACCGCAGAATCTCAACATCGCCATCGGCAGAAAAATGATGCCGCTCCGGCTTCAGATCCATCGCATCAATAATCGTCTGCCGCAGCTTATCGTCCGTCACCGGATGGCTCCGAAGCACCCGCATCAGATCCACCGAATGCTCATTGCCCAGGCACAACAACAACCGCCCCTCAACGGTTACCCGAACGCGATTACAGGTTGAGCAGAAATTGTGGGAATGCGGTGAGATAAATCCAACTTGCGTGGGGCTATCCTGCATCCGGTAATACCGTGCGGGGCCGCCAGAATCCTTGGTGGCCGGAATCAGTTCGTGGTGTTGACGGATGATGTCCCGCACCTCATCGCTGGTGCATAGTGCCAAGCCGCGATCGTGCTCGGAAATTTCACCCAGCGGCATCTCTTCAATAAACGTGATGTCCACTTGCTTCTTACGGGCAAATTCGACCAGTTCCGGAATCTCCTCATCGTTACGGCCTTTCATCACCACCGTATTCAGCTTGATGCCCCGGAAACCAGCGTCCCGGGCGGCATCGATGCCGTCCAGCACCTGATCCAGATTGCCGGTACGGGTGATGTTGCGGAACTTGTCCCGGTCCAGTGAATCGAGGCTGATGTTGAGTCGATGCAGGCCCGCGTGGCGCAGTTTTTCTGCCATCACCGGCAACTGACTGCCATTGGTGGTCATGGCGAAATCCCGCAAACCGTAAGTGCCCACTTCCCGAACAAGCTCAAGGATGTCTTTACGAACGAGCGGTTCACCACCGGTCAGGCGGATTTTTTCAGTACCCAGGGCAACAAAATTACGTGCCACCCGGGCGATTTCTTCCAAGGTCAGCACCTGCTGACGGGGTAGAAAGGTCATGTCCTCCGCCATGCAGTACACACAGCGGAAGTCGCAACGGTCGGTGACCGACAGGCGCACATAATTGACAGTGCGGCCAAATCGGTCGGTCAGCTTGGCTTGCGGCATTGGCAGGTTTCCCTGTCTTGAATCGTGAATTGTTTGATTAATAGGATAGTCAAAGTATCACAGATAAACCACTTCAATCCGATACCTCTCGGGGGGTAATCCCGGGTGAAATGTGTGAGGGAACGCTCCGGTCAACGGCTGGTCTGATCAATCAAGGTAAAGTTGATGACGTTTATCGGCGGCCACGCTGACAGACCCACGCTCGGATTCGCGGTAGAGTAGATGCAGTAATCAATTGTTCTGGTGCGGTTGTTATGAAAGCACCTTCTGGCAAAACCGGTTTCCTGATTCTGGCGTATACATCAGCGAGAACACACGCGCTCTCGGCCTTCCCATTAATGTAACGAGTATCTTTGGAGTATTGAATGCACATCACCCGCTATACCGATTATTCGCTCAGGGTGCTGATCTATCTGGCTGAACGGGGTGATCGGCTGGCAACCATTCAGGAAATTGCAGACAGTTACGAGATCTCAAAAAACCATCTGATGAAAGTGGTGCATCAGCTTAACAAGAAAGGCTACATCGAAACCGTTCGGGGTAAGAAGGGCGGTATGCGACTGCACATGGCTCCGAATGAGATTAACATCGGTGTGTTGGTTCGTGAAACCGAGCAGGATCTCAGCATCGTTGAATGCTTCTCAGAGAAAAATGCCTGCAAGATTTCTCCAGTGTGCGGTCTGAGAGGCATGTTCAGTCAGGCGTTGAAGGCTTTTCTGGAGACGCTTGACCAATACACGTTGGCCGATGTGGTCCAGGACCATCACCGGCCGCAGTTGGTGCGCTTGCTTCAGATTGCCTGAAGCTCGCGCTTGCCTTCCAGTCGGGTTCTCAGCGAATCTGGCAGGGAGTAGCGGGCGATGCGGCTTAACACTGTGCCGTATTGCTTCGCAAACGTGCCGGTGTTGTAGGGGATATCATGCTTTTTGCACACGGCCTGCACCTTTTCCGAGATTTCCGGGTAACGGTGTGCCGGTAGGTCCGGGAAGACGTGATGCTCAACCTGATAGCTCAGGTGGCCGCTCAGCACATGCAACCATTTACCGCCGGTAAAGTTGGATGAACCCGTCAACTGGCGTAAGTACCAATGGCCTTTGCTCTCGCCTTCGCATTCTTCTTCACTGAACGTTTCCGCATCCTGGGTGAAGTGCCCACAGAAAATCACGGTCGACGCCCACAGGTTACGGATCAGATTGGCGCCCAGGTTACCTGCCAAGACAATTGGCGCTACTGGCAACGTCAGTAATGGAAAAAACACGTAATCTTTGAAAGCCTGACGACCACCCTTGCGGGCAAAATCTTTGAGGAAGGGGATCTTGTCGCGCAGGCGGATTTCACGGCGAGTCAGTTTCTCTGTTTCCAGCTCGTGCAAGCCCACGCCCCACTGGAACAAGGTGCTGAGCAGAACATAGTTAATAAACTGCAGCGAATGCCTGGGTTTCCAGCGTTCTTCGTCACTCAGGCGCAACACCGCATAGCCGTAATCCCGGTCTTTACCAATGATATTGGTGTAGGTGTGGTGTTCGTAATTGTGGGTGCGGCGCCAGGATTCGCTGGAGCAAGCGGTATCCCACTCGTAAGTCTGAGAGTTCAGGCTGGGGTCGTTCATCCAGTCGTACTGGCCATGCATCACATTGTGGCCGATCTCCATGTTCTCCAGAATCTTGGCAATACCCAGGCTGGCAGTAGCGGCCACAAAAACCGGGGGAATAAAGCCAAAGGGCATCATCACCCGACCACCAATTTCCAGCGTGCGGTGCAGGCGAATAATCTTGCGGATGTAGTTGGCATCTCGTTCACCCAGGTCGGCCAGCACTTCGTCACGGATGGCGTCCAGATCTTTCTGCAGTTCGTTCAACTGATCATCGTTCAGTTTTTTCATGGTTTGCTCCTTGCGACCCGTTTGGTCGCAGCATTGAATTTTGGTTTATACGTCCAGTACGACAGGGCCCTGAGGAACTGAAACGCACAGTTGCACGGTCTCTTCACCGGGGCCGGATACTTTGCCGGTAAGGCGGTTAACCACGGTGCCACTGGTTTTGCGGCAACTGCACTGATGGCAAATGCCCATGCGGCAACCATGCTGTGGCTGGAGGCCGGCAGCTTCGGCGATCTCCAGCAGGTTGGCGTCGCCCTCGGAACCCACTTTCAGATTGCTGGTGGTAAAAGTGACGTCGCCACCAAGTTGGGCGCCGTCCAGCTGAGCCTGAGCGGGTGGTGCAAAAAAAGTGCTGTGGATCTGTTGCTCATTCACACCGCGCTGGCTCAGCAGATCATTGGCCAGGTCCATCAGGCCTTTTGGGCCGCACAGATACACTTCCCGTACTGGCAGACCGGTTACCGGTGTCAGATCGCTGTCTTTCAGGTAGCGAGGTTCTTTGCCCTCATGGGTTGCGATGATCGTCAGTGACAGCGCGGGCCAACGGGCGGCCAGGGCGGTCAGAGCTTCCCGGGCAATCACGTCATCCTGAGTCCGCACGAAGTAGAGCAGGGCAACGGATGCGCGATAGTTTTCGGCGGCCATCGTCTCGAGTTGGCTCAAAATCGGTGTAATGCCGCTGCCGCCAGCAATGTAAAGCGCGGGTTTGGCAGGCTGCGGGATCTGAAAATCACCGAAGGCTTCGGTCAGGCCAATCACATCGCCTTGTTTCAGGGAGTCGTGCATCCAGTTGGTTACCAGGCCGCCGGGCAGGCGTTTGATGGTCAGCGTGATCTCTCCCTGGCGTTCCCAAAGCAAAGGCGAGCTGGAGAGGCTGAAGGTGCGTGTGCGGCGAATGCCGTTCACATCGGTACAGATGTTCACATGCTGCCCCGCCTGGAACCCGGCCCAGCGTTTTGCCGGCGTCAGTACAAAGGTTTTGGTATCGTTGGTTTCCACAATAATGCGTTCAACGCGAGCTGGTGTGTACTCTTGTACCCACATTGGGTTGATCGTTGTAGCCAGTGGATCTAACCAGGCAGCCGGGTTGTCCCGGTTCATTAACTGCCGGCCCAGCCAGTGGAATGCTTTGGTGTTAGAGATGCGTGCCAGCATGGTGTCTTCTCCGAATGTGTTGATACTTGTTTAACCTGATGTGTACAAGTGTTCACTTATGTGTACGACTGTACACAGCAATTATGAGTTCAACAATCTTTGTTTTGTGTGTTGGCTCAAAATGACAAGCTGGCAGGACTTTTCTTAGGTCTAATGTGTACACTTGTGAACCGGATAAACGTGGTACGGGCAAACAAATGACAGATAAACAAAGACGCAGGCCTGGTGAAACCCGTGAAAAACTGATGAGCGCGGCGCTGGATCTGGTGGGCAAGGGACGGCATTTCGCCAGCTTGGGGATTCGGGAGATAACCCGGCAGGCCGGGGTGGTACCTACCTCTTTTTATCGCCACTTCCGCAGCGTGGATGATCTCGGCTTGCAGTTGGTGGACGAGCTGGGGCTGGTGTTGCGGCGGATGATGCGCGAAGCGCGAGCGAACGTTCTGCAGGCTGACAAGCTGATTGAAGAGTCGGTAGCCATTTTCGTGGCCCACGCCCAGGCCAATCGCAGTTTTTTTCTGTTTATGGCGCAGGGGTTGGCGGGCGAGAGCCGGGCCGTTCAGGAAGGCATCCGCAGTGAAATGCGATTCTTCGCAAGTGAGCTGGCCAATGATTTACGCCGGCTCCGTTTGATGGAGCATCTCAGTGATACTGATCTGGATCTGACCTGCGATCTGGTCGTGCGTACCGTGGCGTTCAGCCTGACCGACTTGCTCAGTGTTTCAGCCGATGACGACTACCAGGTGGGACAGGTGCGGAAGCGCACGACGCGCTTCTTGCAGATGGTGTTTGTTGGCGCTGCCCATTGGAACAGCCGCAGCGCCTGATCCTGTAATGGCTAGACTGCCGATGCCACACCAATGGCGACCAGCGTGGCGATCACGGGAATGGCGACGGTCACCACAAAGATGTCTTTGTAGGCTTCTTTATGTTTGAGCCCCATGATCGTCAGCATGGCAATCACGGCACCGCAATGAGGCAGTGAGTCGATGCCGCCGGAACCGAGGGTGGCGATCCGATGCAGAGTCTCGGGCTCAATGCCCATCGCAAGATACTTTTCCGCAAAGGTCTGCATAAAGATCTGCAGCCCGCCAGACCCGGAACCAACAATCGCCGAGACCACGCTGACCGAGGCAAACGCAGATAGCAGCGGAGGTAGCGGCAACTCCAACACCCACTGCGCAAAGCTGTTAAAGCCCGTGGTTTGGGTTACTACACTGCCAAAACCGATGACCGCAGCGGTGTTGAGCAGTGGCATGATGGCGTCGTTGGCGCCAACGCTCAGGCTTTCCATGGCTTTGCTGCGGAAGCCAGGAAACAGCAACACACAGCTGCCAGCGCCAATCATCAGGGCAAAGCTGGGCCAGACGATTGGCTCGTTACCGGCGAAGGCGATCAGCGTTCCCAACAAGGGCGTCTCGCCATCGGCTATGCCAAGCGCGGTCAGCAATCTTGGGATAATGATGGTGCTCAGGACCAGTGCCAGCGGAATAATACTGTGCTGCCACTTGGGGCCGTGTTGCAGCGCGGGCGCCATGTTCTCCATGTATTCATCCTGAGCATTCACCTGGTAGCCTTCTCCCGCTGCGCGGGCCCGGGTCCATTGCCGCTCCAGGTACATCAGTCCCAACACAAACATAACCACGCCGGCGGTCAGCCCGATCAGGGCGCCGGCAAACAGGTCTGTGCCCAGTGCGGAAGCTCCGATGACGTTGTGGATAGAGGGTGTGCCGGGCAGTGCTGTCATGGTAAAGGTGCCAGCCCCCAACGCAGTGGCGCCGCAGAACAGGCGCTTGGGCAGGTTGGCTTCGCGCATAAGTGCTACGCCCAGCGGGTACATGGTGAAAATCACCACGAACACAACCACGCCGCCATAGGTCAGCAGCGCACACACCAGTATGGTGACCAGTATGGTGCGTTTTGCGCCCAGGCTCCGAGTAATGGCATTGGCTATGGAGCCCGCAGCACCGCTGGAGGCCATCATTTTTCCGAAGATGGCACCGGCGAGGAACAAGATAAAAAACTTGCCCGCAAAACTGAACGCACCCAGTGGGCCGAACGGAAAGTACTCAAGCAGGGTTGGCGATAAACCCAACCCGTTTGTTGCTGCAACAATCAGGCTGGACACCAGGGCCGCGATCAGAATGTTGATTCCGCGCAACGCCATGAATATCAGTAGAATCAGGCCTGCCAGAAGACCAAGGTTTGCAAGCATGTGAACTCCTGTCAGTCTCGGAAGCCCGGGTCTATTCGGTCGAGCTTGCGCAGTAACCCAGGCCACGCCAGCTTGCCACCAAGGCCTTTGGTAACCTGCTCGGCCTGTTGTTTAATGGTATCGACAATGCCGGGCGGAATGGGTGTGAGCGGTCGGTTGCCCGAGAGTGCTTTGACCTGAATCTGACACGAGGTCTGCAGGATATACATGGCTAGAAAGGCATCGGCAACGCTGGTGCCGGTGGTCAGCAGGCCGTGGTTGCGCAGGATCATGAAATTTGTGTCGCCCAGATCACGTTGCAGGCGCGCTTTTTCGTCCTCCCGAAGGGCAACGCCCTCATAATCGTGGTAGGACAGGCTGGCCAGCGCAAACAGACTTTGTTGGGAAAGAGGCAGCAGGCCATCTTGCTGCGCCGATACCGCAATGCCATCGGCAGTGTGCAAGTGCATTACACAGGATGCATCTTCTCGCACGGCATGAATGGCGCTGTGGATGGTGAAGCCGGCCGGGTTGATATCGAAATCGTCAGAGTCGATCTTGTTGCCGTCCTGATCAACACGCACCAGGCTAGAGGCGGTGATTTCCTCGAACATCATTCCATAGGGATTGATCAGGAAGTGGTGTTCATTGCCTGGTATTCGCGCGGAGATGTGAGTAAAAATAAGGTCGTCCCAACCGTGGAGTGCCACCAGGCGATAGGCCGCCGCAAGGTCAACCCGAAGTTGCCACTCCTGTTCACTGACCTTGTCTTTCTTTGATGGAATGGAGCGTTGTTCGGACATAATGCGCTTCTCTTTATGCATGTTGTTTTTGTGGTGTTCATTCTCTCTACCGCCGAGTGTAGGGATTCTGGGCCGGCGATGTCTATTTTGAGGATGATATACTGTCGGGGCTTTTCGCAAGTGTAGGTGAGAGGTTGCGTAGAATGATTACCAGCCGGATCGAACTCACCGATCCGGCCGTAGTGCAGGATGGCCTTCAGGCCCCGGATTAGCGTGGGCGCCGAATGCCATCAGGTCAGCTTTGGCTTTTCGTGCCCGTAGCCTTCGGTGCTTTCCGGCTTCTCTGAGGTTTGGCCTTTGTTGTCTTGGCGGGCGGAGGCAGGATCAGGCTTTCCAGCTCATCCAGTGCTTCTCCGGTATACACCGCCAGCCTCTGCATGCTGGGCAGAGTGTCGCGGCAGCCGGTGTAACCGAAGTTCAGTGACCCGGAATAGCTCAGGCAGGTAATGTTCAGGGCCCCGCCGTGGGCAATCAATGATACCGGATACATGGCTTCGAGCTTTGCCCCTTCATAGTAAAGTGTTCGTTCCGGCCCCGGGACATTGGAAATTGTCACATTAAACACGGGCCGCATGCGCCCGCCCAGGCCAGACATCAGCTGCAGGATATAGGGTGACATCAGCAGCATGGTGTATTGGGTCAGTGCACTCTTCGGCAGTTTTTGCAGATGCTCCTTGGCCCGTCGGGTAGACGTCTTTATTTGCCGGAGTCGGTTTAGCGGGTCTGCTTCGTCCGTTGCCAGGGAGGCAATCATGAAGCTGATTTGGGTGCCGGTGCCTTGATCGTCCGCCGGGCGAATGTTAACCGGAATCCCCGCCGTCAACGGAATGTCTGGAAGCTGGCCCTGTTCAAGCAGGAACCGGCGCAGAGCCGTGCCGCACAGGTACAGAACAATGTCATTCAGTGAGCCGCCGCTGGTTTGGGCCAGCGCTTTCAGCCGTTCCAGCTGATAATGTTGGGTGGCGAAACGGCGCTGGCCGGTCACCCGGTGATTCAACAAAGACACGGGGCCAGTGAAGGGTGCCGTCAGGCCGTCTTCCGGGTGCCGTACCGAGTGAACCAGGCGGTTGCCGGCCTGCCACAACCTCGGGGCCATATCGGCTTGAAGTTTCAGGGCATCCATCGCCTGTGAAACCGCTGCCGGCACACTGGCTTCTTTATCTGTCTTGCTGCCTCGGCGACGCTCCGGGCGCACCGTCCAGGGCGGTGGCATGTTGATGCGGTCAGGGTCTGTGGTCAGCACTCTTTGCAGCAGACGCACACCGCTGATGCCATCAATCATCGAGTGATGCATCTTGGTGTACAGCGCAAACCGATTGTTTTCCAACCCTTCAATAACATGGCATTCCCAAAGCGGGCGGGCAAAATCCAGGGGGTTAGAGTGCAGGCGCGACACCAGTATGCCAAGCTCTCGCTCGCCGCCGGGGCGGGGCAGGGCCGAGTGCCGTACGTGGTAATCGAGATCGATATCCTTATCGGTTTTCCAGGATGGTGCCACCAGTCTCCCGAGAAAGCCGGACCAGGCCAGCTTGTATCCCCAGGGTGCTGCCACATCACCCGCCTCTTTCATGCGGGTGACCATATCCCGCAGGAAAGTTTCCGGTGCGCCTTCCGGCAGTGAAAAAATCTGCAGGTTCCCCACGTGCATCGGGGTGTCTTCAGATTCTACCGCTAACCAGGATGCGTCCAGTGTTCCGAGACGTTTCATTCCTTGTGTATCTCCGTCACTTAGTCATTTTTTGATTGTTACCTGCAAGTATACTGATTACGGTGTAAACACACGATCAAAACGCCCATTTTGTTCTGGCTTTTGCATGATTTTGCAGTTACACACTGTAGCCATCCGGCGCTGCCGATCTGTCGGGTAGTGTGCTAATTTCTTGCTGCAAACAACGAATAACAATGAACAACGGAGGTTTTGTGGAATCCAGCCCGCTGATCTCGGCAGGTTTGCCGGTGGCGCTCTTTATTATCATGATCGGCATTGGGATGACCCTGACTGTCAGGGATTTCCGCCAGGTAGCGGTTTACCCCCGTGGCATGGTGGTTGGCACCATTGCCCAGATTTTTCTGATGCCTCTGGCCGCGTTCGCGCTGGCCTATGTGTTTGGGGTGTCGCCTGCCATTGCGGTAGGCCTGGTGATTATTGCCTCGTGTCCCGGAGGCACCACATCCAACCTGTTCGTTTTACTGGCCCGGGGTAACATTGCCCTGTCTATCGTTTTGACGGTTGTAGCCAGTCTGATCACCATCATTACCCTGCCTTTGTTTACCAACATGGCCCTGCAGCATTTCATGGGCACGGCAGAAGACATCTCGCTGCCGGTGGGCAAGACCATTGGTATGCTGGTGGGTATCGTGCTGTTTCCGGTGGCGCTTGGCATGATTGTGCGCACCCGCAAGCCAGAGCTGGCGCGCAAAGCCGAGAGTGTGGTCAGCATTTTCGGTGGCGTGGTGCTGGCGGTTCTGATTGTGGCCCTGCTGTTCGGTGTGCGTGACCAGATTGGCGATTTGCTGAAACAGGCCGGCCCTTCAACCATCATGCTCAATGTGGTGGGCATTGTTCTGGGTCTGCTTGCCGGGCGGGTAGCAGGCCTGACTCAGAGGGAGTCACTGGCTGTGGCGGTTGAGCTGGGCGTCAAGAACGCGACCATTGGCCTGATGGTTACCCTGACGCTGCTGGAATCCAGCGCGATGTCCATTCCTGCTGCCGTATACGGCGTGCTTATGTTCCCTATCGGGTTCTTGCTGGCGGTGTATGGGCGCATGGTGATTCCGAAGTCTTCACTGGATAAAAAGTAGGCCTCAAGTTGTAGTGCCAAAGTTCTGGTTATCCGCCGGTAAGTGACAGTTTTATTTATGTATTTTTTGTATTGGAATGGTGCCTGGGGCACGCGGATCCAATACGAATTCCGTCATTGCCCGTAACTCATGGGTGAAAGGCAATGAGGAGATCAAGTAATGAAGAATACACCTCGTATTGTGGCACTGTTGGGCAGCAGCCTGGTCATTGCCAGCCCGGCTTACGCCCAGCCTTCTGGTTCGTCGCCAGATGAGCTGGTACTGGAGGTATCGGCTCCGCGTTTGGTGCGGGATTTGTATCAGACACCTGCAGCGGTTTCTGTTGTGGATGCTCCCGCTATCCGCCAGGGTCAGCAGCGCCTGCAGCTTGATGAATCCCTCAATACCGTGCCGGGCCTGTTTTTTCAGAACCGGTACAATTTTGCCCAGAACCTGAGGCTGTCTACCCGTGGCTTTGGGGCCCGCGCACCCTTCGGTATTCGCGGTATTCGCATTCAGGTGGACGGCATTCCCTACACCTTGCCGGATGGCCAGTCGCAGATCGATGCCATTGATCTGGATTCCGCCCAGCGCATTGAGGTTATTCGGGGCCCGTCTTCGGTGCAGTATGGCAATGCGGCCGGCGGCGTGCTGGATATCACTACCGCCCGTGGCGATGATCTGCCACCCGGCGCCCGGTTGCGCCTTGATGGCGGCAGTGATGATTACCGCAAGGCCGCCATTCAGGGTAATGGCGTGCGGGGCGATACCAGTGCCATTGCAACGCTATCCTGGATGAACGTAAACGGCCATCGGGAACAGAGTGAGGCGGAAAAGGGCCTGTTCAACGCCCGGGTCTCCCATGAACTGGACACAGGGCGCGAGCTGACAGCCACCTTCAACGCTTTGCATAATCCGAAAGCCCAGGACCCGGGCGGTCTCACGCTGGCCCAGGTACAGGAAGATCCGGACCAGGCCACCTTTATGGCCAAGCGCCTGGATAGCGGCCAGACGGTGAATCAGCAAACTCTGGGGTTGCAGTACCGGGATGCCTCTGCACTACCCGGCGAGGTAACGGTGAATACCTTTTACAGCCATCGGGATTTCGCCCAGCAGTTGCCTTTCCCCGGCGCCAGCCGCGTGGCCTACGATCGTCATTTTTATGGCATCAGTTCCCAGTACCAGCAAGGTTCCGAGCTGGCCGGGCGAGCTTTGACCTGGGTGACCGGCGCGGATGTCCATCGGCAGTCGGATGACCGCCGGCGCTACCGGGTGTCTCCCATGGGCGAGATTACCGCGCAAACCCAGGCGGAAACCCAGAATGCGACAAACGTGGCTGTATTTGCTCAAGGGGATCTGGCGCTGACGGATCGGTTGAATTTTTCACTCGGGACCCGCTGGGATCATTTGCGGCTGTCAGTCGATGATGAACGGCTTGAGGACGGTGATGATTCTGGTAGCCGGACTTTCCGGGAGGTCAGTGGTGTGGTCGGCGTGAGTTATCGCCTGGCACCCCGGCATCAGGCATACGCCACCGTTGGTACGGCGTTTGAATCGCCCACCTTTACCGAATTTGCCAATCCCTCTGGTGCCGGCGGCTTTAACCCGGATGTGGAGCCGCAAAAGGCCCTCAACCGGGAGATTGGCGTTCGTGGCTTGTGGGGCAACTCGGTCAGTTATGATCTGGCGCTATTTTCAATCCGAGTGAAAGACGAAATCCTGCCCTATGAGCTTGGCGGCCGTACCTTCTATGAAAACGCTGGTGAAACCCGGCGCAATGGCGTTGAATTGGGCTTGGGTTGGGATATCTCTTACGCCTGGCGCATGACGACTGCACTGACTCTGGCAGACTACGAGCTGCGCGATTTCACAGACGAGCAGGGTAATGACGCCGATGGCAATGAGATTCCCGGC
The DNA here is from genome assembly GCF_014859525.1 of Marinobacter sp. Taxonomy (GTDB): domain Bacteria; phylum Pseudomonadota; class Gammaproteobacteria; order Pseudomonadales; family Oleiphilaceae; genus Marinobacter. The sequence continues at coordinate 6,737 of NZ_JACUUB010000037.1, read as the reverse complement.
CTCCCCGGCACGCTTTGGGTATCGGAATTGGAATGGCAGGGCATGGCAGGTCGGTTTGCGGCGCTGGAATGGCAGTACGTTGGCAGCTTCTATGCCGAGAACAGCAACCAGACCAAAGTCAGCGATTACTGGTTGCTGGGCGCCCGGGCCGGAGACTCCCTGCGCCTGGGTAATCAGACCCTCAACCTTTATGCCGGCGTGCGCAATGCGCTGGATGAGGATTACTTCAGCAACGTGCGCATCAATGCCAATGCAGACCGGGCTATTGAGGACAGAGGCTACTTTGAACCCGGCGCCGGAAGAACTTTTTATGCGGGCCTTGAATGGGTATTCTGACGCTCTTGAAAAAGAATAACTTGGGGTAATCGACACTATGCAAACGAAGTTTCTCCTTGAAGAAGACCAGATGCCGAAGTACTGGTACAACCTGCAGGCGGATTTTGCCAAGCCTCTGCCCGCGGTGTTGCATCCGGTTACCCAACAACCTGTTGGGCCGGCAGACCTGGAGCCGCTGTTCCCGCCGGCGTTGATTGAACAGGAAGTGACTACAGAGCGGGAAGTCGAGATTCCTGAGCCCGTGCGTGATGTCTACCGCATGTGGCGGCCGGCGCCGATGTTTCGCGCCCATCGGCTCGAGAAAGCTCTGGGTACACCGGCGAAGATTTTTTACAAGTACGAAGGTGGCAGTCCCGCAGGCAGCCACAAACCGAATTCCGCCATTCCCCAGGCGTTTTTCAACCGGGAAGCCGGTATACGCACCCTCACCACAGAGACCGGTGCTGGCCAGTGGGGTACATCCCTGTCGTTCGCCGGTTCGCTGTTCGACATAGACGTCACTGTCTTCCAGGTTCGTGTCTCCTACGACCAGAAACCTTACCGCCGGGCGGTCATGGAAACCTACGGTGCCAACTGCGTGGCGTCGCCGTCCAACCTCACCGAATTCGGTCGCAAGGTTCTGGCGGAGAATCCGAGCCATACCGGCAGTCTGGGAATCGCTATTTCTGAGGCGGTAGAGCTGGCGGTCAAAGACCCGAAAACCAAGTATGCGCTGGGTTCGGTGCTGAACCATGTGCTCCTGCACCAGACCGTAATCGGGTTGGAGAGCATGAAGCAGATGGAAATGGCCGATTGCTGGCCGGATGTAATCGTGGGCTGTACCGGTGGCGGTTCGAATTTTGCGGGCATCGCCTTTCCGTTCATGGGTCATGCCCTGCGCGGTGGTGAAAATCCCCGGATTGTTGCGGTAGAACCTTCCGCCTGCCCAACGTTGACCCGGGGCAAGTACGCTTACGATTATGGCGATACGGCTCAGATGACGCCGCTGACCAAGATGCATACCCTGGGTTCCGGCTTCACACCGCCCGGTTTCCATGCCGGGGGCTTGCGTTACCACGGCATGGCGCCGATGGTGTCACATGCCAAGGAGTTGGGATTGTTTGAGGCCGTCTCTTACACCCAGCGCGAGTGCTTTGAGGCGGGTGTGCTGTTTGCCCGTAACGAAGGCATCGTGCCGGCCCCGGAGGCCAATCATGCGGTTAAGGGCGCGATTGATGAAGCGTTGCGTTGCAAGCGAGAGGGCAAAGAGGAGGTCATTCTCTTTAACCTGTGCGGCCACGGCCACTTCGATATGGCCGCGTACACGTCGTACTTTGCTGGCGAGTTGAGTGATCACGAATACGATGATCAGGAACTGGCCATGGCGTTGTCAGGGTTGCCGTCCGTTAAAGCCTGATGCAATAAAAAGGAGTGGCCCTGTCGGTCACTCCTCCCCCTCGATTTTCGGCGGGCAGTGATGTTCCTCAACCACTGTGCCGTTATCCACGCTCTCCAGGTGCACATCAAAGCCCCACAGCCGGTGGGCATGCTTGAGCACCTCGTCTGTCTCTTTGCCCAGCGGCACTCGGTCCACGGGGATGTGGCGCAGGGTCAGGGAGCGATCGCCCCGGATGTCGACATTCCAAACCTGTATGTTCGGTTCCCGGTAACTGAGGTTGTACTGCCGTGCCAGTTTCTCCCGCAGCACCCGGTACCCCGGGTCGTCGTGGATGGCGGTCACGGTGTAGTGGTCTTCCTGGTCATCGTTCTCGATGGCGAAGAGTTTGAGGTCTCGCATCACCTTGGGTGACAGGAACTGCTGGATAAAACTCTCATCCTTGAAGTTGTGCATGGCGAAGTGCAGGGTTTCCAGCCAGTCTTTGCCGGCAATATCCGGGAACCACGCCCGGTCTTCCTCGGTGGGGGTTTCGCAGATACGGCGCAGGTCGGTGAAAATGGAAAAGCCCAGTGTGTAAGGGTTAAGGCCGGAATACCAGGGGCTGTTGAACGGTGGCTGGTACACCACGGCGGTATGACTTTGCAGGAATTCCAGCATGAAACCGTCGGTCACCAGACCTTTCTCGTACATACGGTGTAACAGGGTGTAGTGCCAGAACGTCGCCCAGCCTTCGTTCATCACCTGGGTTTGACGCTGCGGGTAAAAATACTGGGCCAGCTTGCGCACAATTCGCACCAGCTCTCGCTGCCAGGTTTCCAGCAGAGGCGCGTTCTTCTCGATGAAGTAGAGCAGGTTTTCCTGGGGCTCCGGAGGGTAGCGGGGGTTGCGCTTGACCGGATCGTTATCTTCCTCCGGTTTCGGAATCGTGCGCCACAAATCGTTGATTCGGCGTTGTTGGTACTCCTCTCGTTCTTTTTGGCGCAGAACTTCTTCCGCAGCTGAGATGGGAGAGGGGCGCTTATAGCGGTCCACGCCGTAATTCATCAGCGCATGGCAGGAGTCGAGGATCTGCTCCACCGCGTCCACGCCGTGGCGTTCTTCGCACTCGGAGACATAGTTCCGGGCAAACACCAGGTAATCAATGATAGCGCTGGCGTCGGTCCAGGTGCGGAACAGATAATTGCCTTTGAAAAACGAGTTATGGCCATAGCTCGCGTGGGCAATCACCAGCGCCTGCATGGGCAGGGTGTTTTCTTCCATCAGGTAGGCAATGCAGGGGTTGGAGTTGATCACAATCTCGTAGGCCAGCCCCATTTGCCCGCGCTGGTAACCCTTGGAGGTCTGCAAGAACTGCTTGCCAAACGACCAGTGGTGATAGCCCACCGGCATGCCGACCGAGCTGTAGGCATCCATCATCTGCTCGGCGGTGATCACCTCCACCTGATTGGGGTAGGTGTCGAGGCCAAACTCGGCGGCGCATTTGGCGATTTCCTCGTCGTACTTCTGGATCAGCTCGAAGGTCCATTCCGAACTGGTAGAAATGGGCGTTCCTGCCTTGGGTTGTTCGCTTTCCGGTGCGTTCGGGCGATCAATCAGGCCGCTCATGCCACTTTCCTCTCGAACAACTGTCGGAATACCGGGTAAATGTCGCCAGGGTCTGCGAGCTGTTGCATGGCAAAACTCTGGGGAAACTGCGCCATGATCTTTTCGTATTCGTACCAGAGCATCTGGTGATCCTGGGGCGTGATCTCGATATAGGAATAATACTGCACCAGCGGCAGAATGCTGTCGGCCAGCAGCTTGCTGCACACCGGGGAGTCATCGTTCCAGTTGTCACCGTCTGAAGCCTGGGCGGCGTAGATGTTCCATTCGGCCGGGGAATAACGCGATTCAATGATCCGGTGCATCAGCTTCAGGGCACTGGAAACAATGGTGCCGCCAGTTTCCCGGGAATAGAAAAACTCCTCTTCGTCGACTTCCTTGGCGCTGGTGTGGTGGCGGATGAACACCACCTCGATCTTCTTGTAATTCTTCTTCAGGAACAGGTAAAGGAGAATAAAGAAGCGCTTGGCGATGTCTTTGTGCATCTGGGTCATCGAGCCAGACACGTCCATCAGGCAAAACATGACAGCGCTGGTGGCCGGTTTGGGTTGCTTCCGGTGCTGGCGGTAACGCAGATCGATCTCGTCGATAAAGGGAATGCGTTTAACGTTGGCCTTGAGCCGGGCGATTTCCTCTTCCAGAACCTTGATCTGGTCTGCGTGACTGAACGCAGGATCGAGATCATCCGGCGCGGTTCTCAGCGCTGCCAATTGGCTTTCCAGATCTTTGATTTTCTTTTTACGGGCACCGCCCAGACCCAGTCTGCGAGCGTGTGCGCCCCGCAGTGAACGCACCACGTCCAGCTTGGCGGGCACGCCCTGGCTGGTGAAGCCGGCACGCACGTAGCTGAAAGCTTCGGTGTCTTTGAGTTTTTTGCGGGCCAGATTGGGCAGTTCCAGATCATCAAACAGGAACTCCAGAAATTCCTCCTGAGTGATCTGAAAAGCGAACTCATCCATGCCTTCGCCGTCCGGGCTGGCCTGGCCTTGTCCCTGACCCTGACCACCGCCGCCCTCGGGCTTGGCAATGGTGTCGCCGGCTACCCATTCCTGGTTGCCGGGGTGCACCACTTCCCGGCGACCACCGGGGCCGTGGTGAAAAGTGGGTTCCTGTATATCCCGGGCCGGAATACTGACCTTCTCACCACGTTCGATATCGGTAATTGAGCGTTTTTGAACGGCTTCAGATACCGCCTTCTTGATGTGATGGCGGTAACGGCGCAGGAACCGCTCCCGGTTAACTGCGCTTTTGTTCTTGCCATTCAGGCGCCGGTCAACGATGTGGGTCATACCCATATTACTGCTCCCGCTGGCGGTTAATGGGATTTACGCACACGCAGATACCACTCGGCGAGCAAGCGGACCTGTTTCTCGGTGTACCCACGTTCGACCATGCGTTCCACAAACTGCTTGTGCTTGTTCTGGTCTTCCTGGCTGGCTTTCGGGTTGAAGGAAATCACCGGCAGCAGGTCTTCAGTGTTCGAGAACATCTTCTTCTCGATCACGCTGCGCAGTTTCTCATAACTGAGCCAACTCGGGTTTTGACCCTGGTTGTTGGCTCGGGCTCGCAGCACAAAGTTGACCACTTCGTTGCGGAAGTCCTTGGGATTGCTGATGCCGGCGGGTTTCTCGATCTTTTCCAGTTCGTCGTTGATGGAGGCTCGGTCCAGAATCTCCCCGGTTTCCGGATCCCGGAATTCCTGATCCTGAATCCACAGGTCGGCATAGGTCACGTAACGGTCGAACAGATTCTGGCCGTATTCGCTGTAGCTTTCCAGGTATGCGGTCTGGATTTCCTTACCAATAAACTGGACATAGTGGGGAGCCAGATACTCTTTGATGAACCGCAGGTAGCGCTCCTGGGTTTCCGGGGCGTACTGCTCCTGTTCGATCTGCTTCTCCAGCACGTACAGCAGGTGTACCGGATTGGCAGCGATTTCGGTGGTGTCGAAGTTGAACACTTTTGACAGGATCTTGAAGGCGAATCGTGTAGACAGACCGTCCATGCCCTCCATCACACCGGCAGCATCCCGGTATTCCTGGATGGATTTGGCTTTCGGGTCGGTGTCTTTGATGCTCTGGCCGTCGTACACCTTCATCTTTGAGAAAATGCTGGAGTTTTCCGGCTCCTTGATGCGCGACAACACCGAGAACTGGGCCAGCATGTCCAGCGTATCCGGCGCGCAGGGCGCGCCCGACAGTGAACTGTTTTTTAACAGTTTGCGGTAAATCTCGATCTCTTCGGACACCCGCACACAGTAGGGCACCTTGACGATATAGACCCGGTCAAGGAACGCTTCGTTGTGCTTGTTGTTGCGGAAGGTCTGCCACTCGGATTCGTTGGAGTGGGCCAGAATCACGCCATCAAAGGGCACCGAGCCCATGCCTTCGGTGGTGTTGTAGTTGCCTTCCTGGGTAGCGGTCAGCAATGGATGCAGCACCTTGATCGGCGCCTTGAACATCTCCACAAACTCCATCAGGCCCTGGTTGGCTTTGCACAGGCCGCCGCTGAAACTGTAGGCGTCCGGGTCATCCTGGGAATAGTCTTCCAGCATGCGGATGTTGACCTTGCCCACCAGCGCCGAGATGTCCTGGTTGTTGTCGTCGCCAGGCTCGGTCTTGGAGACGCCGATCTGGTCGAGCACCGAGGGGTAGCGTTTGACCACCCGGAACTGGCTGATGTCACCGCCGAATTCGTGCAGCCGTTTCACCGCCCAGGGCGACATGATGTTTTTCAGGTATCTGCCCGGAATGCCGAACTCTTCTTCCAGAATCGGGCCGTCTTCATCCGGGTCAAACAGGCCCAGCGGGCTTTCGTTGAGCGGTGAATCCTTGATGGCGTAGAAGGGCACTTTCTGCATCAGCGCCTTGAGCTTTTCGGCCAGGGACGATTTGCCGCCGCCGACCGGGCCGAGCAGGTACAGGATCTGTTTCTTCTCTTCCAGGCCCTGGGCGGCGTGGCGGAAGAACGACACAATGTTTTCCACGGCTTCTTCCATGCCGTAGAACTCGGAAAATTCGGGGTAACGTTTGATGACTTTGTTGGAAAAGATGCGTGACAGGCGTGGGTCACGGGAGGTGTCGATCAGTTCTGGTTCGCCGATGGCAATCAGCATTCGCTCCGCAGCGGTGGCGTATGCTGTTGGGTCCTTTTTGCAGATCTCCAGGTATTCCTCAAGGGAGTATTCTTCCTCCTGAGTGGATGCATACCGGTTTTTGAAGTGCTGCACGATGCTCATAGATGGCCCCTCGCTTACTCTTGCTTGTTATAGAACCGTGTTAGTTCACGCAATGTCCCCGTTGCTGTTACGCCGCCGATCCCGGCGGTGTGCCTTGATGAATGGGTTAATGGGATGGTGTTGTTATACAGGTATACGTTATCCGGAGCTTTCCGGCCTGTTAGCTTTGAGCTTAGTTCAGAG
>NZ_JACUUB010000122.1 GCF_014859525.1 Marinobacter sp. | reverse complement strand
GCGCGCGCCCTTTTCGGCCTTATAACAAGAGTGACTTATGGAAATTCGCCCGGCTGCCACCCTGATTCTTACCCGCGATACCAATAACGGCATTGAAGTGCTTCTGCTGCAACGCACCTGGGAGGCCGTTTTCCTGCCCGGCTACTATGTGTTCCCCGGCGGAGCGGTGAACGAACGGGAACTGGAGGCCCGGGCACATTCTGTCGGGATTGAGGATGCCGACATCAGTCAGACCATGAGTCTGGATGAAGGTGGCGCGGATTTTATGTTAGCGGCGGTTCGGGAGTGCTTTGAGGAGGCGGGGATTCTGCTGGCTCAGGAGGGCTCCGGGCACCTGGTGGGGGCGGACCATGGGGTCCATGGTGAGCGGTTTGCGTTGTTTCGGGAGGAGGTGTCGCTGGCGCAGTTGTGTGAGAAACACGGGCTGGTGGTGCCGTTGGACCGGTTGGCGTATCTGAGCCATTGGGTAACACCGCCAGGGCCGCCGCGGCGGTTTGATACGCGGTTTTTTGTGGCGGTGGCGCCGGAGGGTCAGGTGGCCAGTCATGATGGCACTGAGACGATTGATCATGTCTGGATGTCACCTGCGCAGGCACTGGCGGAGCATCGGGCCGGGCTGCGTCTGCTGGGCTTGCCGACAACCCGCACGTTGCGGGTGTTGTGCGATTTCAGCACCACCGCCGAGCTGATGCGTTATGCCCATGCCAATCCGCCGGAGGCGTTTCCGACCGATCCCTGGCCGGCGCTGCGCAAGGGCAAGCCGGTGTTGCTGGAGCCCAACGCGCCGGCTTATGACGAAGCGGTCAAGCTGGACCCGGAGGGGGAAGGTACCACCCGGGCGGAAATTGTGCCCGGTGAGCCAGTGGAGGTGGCAGCCGGTGTGATGCGGTTGACGGCGCCGAACCCGGGGATGATGACCGGGCCGGGCACCAATACCTACCTTGTGGGCTTTGAGCGGTTTACGGTGATTGATCCGGGGCCAGCCAATGAGGCCCACATTGAAAAGATTCTGGAAGTGACTGGCGGGGTGGTGGATCAGGTGCTGGTAACGCATACCCATCTGGATCATTCACCGGCTGTGTCGCTTCTGAAAGAACAAACCGGATGCCGGGTGTTTGGCTGGCCCGCCCCGGAGGGCGCCAGTCAGGACCGGAAGTTCCGGGCCGATGATGAGCCGGAGCATGGCGACCTGATTGTCACCGAAGCGGGCATCCTGAAGGTGGTTCATACCCCGGGGCATGCCTCTAACCACCTGTGCTATCTGCTCACCGACCAGGAGCTGCTTTTCTCAGGCGATCACATCATGCAGGGCTCCACGGTGGTGATTAACCCGCCGGACGGTGACATGAAGGCCTACATAGAGTCTCTGTATGAGCTGCTGGAGGAACCGATTCGCTTTATTGCACCGGCCCACGGTTTTCTGATGGGGCAACCGGAGGCGGTGATTGACTACCTGATCACCCACCGGCTATCCCGGGAGCACAAGATTTTCCGTACCCTGAAAGCCCTGGCTCCAGTCAGCCTGAAAGACCTGACCGCCAAAGCTTACGACGACGTGCCTGCCGCCATCCATGGCCTGGCGGCCCGGTCTGCCCTGGCGCACCTGCTGAAACTCGAAGCGGAACATCGGGCATACCAGTCAGACAATCTCTGGCACACCCGCCGTTAATAAAAACCCAACGGCAGTAACAAAATCGCCATAAGAATTCGCAAAAGGTCCATTTAGTTATCTTTTGGTGGCACGTATAACCGTCATATCAGTGAAAGATAGGCGTGTTATTACATTCCACCACATCGGGCCGTTACCAATGAGCCCATGATCATGAAAGTGGCATTAAACCTCTGTCACAGCGGTATTCATGAACCATACAGGGCCCTATCCTTGGGGCCACTGGTCAGGTACTCGAGGACTTATGCTGTTTCAAAGGCTCAAACATTCCACAATCCGACGGGTTCCGGTCTGGTTGTTCGCAGCCACCCTTCCCATGTACGCCTCTGCGGATTACGACAATGCGTCGTCATTCCTGATGGTTGCTCAGTTAGCTGAAGATGAAAGCGTTGAAGATGTGGTTCGCTCTGAACCTCGTCGGAGCCCGGCAGATGAACACCAAACCGCCGGTGACGCGCAGGAGTCATCCGCGCCCGAAACCGGCCCGAGCACGCCGGAGAGTGAGCAGGTTGTTGTCCCCATCACCCGCAAGATTGCACCCAATATCGACCTGAAAGAAGTGGCACCGTTACCAGAACCCGAACCAGAGTCCGGGTCTGAAGCGGCACCAGATGCGGAGCTGTCCGAGGATGAGGTTCTATCGGCGCAAGACCTTTCCCAAGCGGGAGCGCCTTCCGCCGAGCAGCAAGCCGACGCGCCGGCCGAGCCTGTTCTGGCAAAGAGCCTCTCTTTACTGGGCAAGGAAGTGTTACCCGGCACCTCCACGCGCCTCGCCTGGTCTCCACAAGTCCAGATTGCGGGGCTTTCGCAGACCACCCCTGTTCTGGCGGTCAACGGTGTCAACGCAGGGCCCACACTGTGCCTGACCGGTGCCGTGCACGGTGATGAGCTCAATGGCATCGAGATCGTCCGGCGGGCCATGTATGACCTGGACCCTGAAAAGCTCAGTGGCCGGGTGATTGGCGTGCCGATCGTCAATATGACCGGTTTTCAGCAAGGAAGTCGTTACCTGCCGGACCGTCGGGACCTGAACCGATACTTTCCGGGGCGCCAAAACGGTAACCTCGCAGACCGAGTGGCTTACTCCCTGTTTGAAAACGTGATTCGCCACTGCGATATGCTCGTCGACATCCATACCGGTTCACTCAAACGGACAAACCTGCCTCAGCTCAGGGCGGACATGAACAACCCGGAAGTCGCCGAATTTACCCGAGGTTTTGATCGTATGGCGGTGGTTCACAGCAGTGGTTCACCCGGAATGCTGCGCACAGCCGCTGTTGAAGCGGGTATCCGCGCTGTCACGATGGAAGCCGGTGAGTCCCTCAGAATCCAGGAACATCAGATCGAGGCCGGGGTCAACAGCCTCAACAGCCTGATGGAAAAACAAGGTATGATTTCGCGAATGTTCGTATGGGGCGATCCCGAGCCGGTCTATTACAATTCCACCTGGGTGCGCGCCGAGCATGGTGGTATCCTTTTCAGCGAAATCGACCTGGGTGATACCGTGTCTACCGGCGAGGTACTGGGCTATGTAGCCGATCCAATCACCAATGCACAGTACCCTGTGCGCTCCAGTTCTGATGGCCGGATCATCGGTATGGCCGTCGATCAGGTGGTGATGGCAGGCTTTGCGGCCTACCACATTGGCACCGAGGCAGAGGTGCCAGGTGAGTAGCATGACAGACCGACAACGGGCTTCATCCTGATGATCGAGGTCATATTCACAATGATCAGATCAGCCGCTTGATCAGGCGAACCGGTCGAGCCTACGCTGCGTATCTCTACAAGATTACAGCATCAAAGAGGAGAGAATTGCATGAATAAGCCCCGCTCCGGGCCCGTATCCGTATTTTACATCTTCATGTTGGTCGTTATGGCACTTGGGATGCCGGCACTGGCATCGGCAGAAGACTGCGTAGCCGAAGATCATAAGTGGTCAGAAACTCTTTATTACCCGGCGGGTGCAGTGGTGTATCACAACGACAGCTGGTTTGAATCCCGAGAGGTTCATCAGGCTAAGGAACCCGGAATCAGTTTTGACTGGAAACGGCTGCACGCAACCCCGGACTGCAGCAGTGACAACGAGCAACGCCCACAGCCCTTTGACGCTGCCGATGCAGAGCAGGGTATGACCCGCATGGGTGATTCCGCCGAGGTCTGTGAGCGACCGGAACAATGGCTGTTTGCCGAAACCTATGCAGCCGGCGATCTGGTCAGTCATGGCGGCAATGTCTGGAAAGCGACCGAAGAAACCAACGGCGACATGCCGGGCGTCAAACAACCGCCCCGCTGGGAATTGGTGGAAGACCACTGCTCCATCCAGCAAGCTCAGCAACCAGCACTATAACGTCGCCAACGCTGTCTCGATCCGGGCCACAACCTCCTCAAGCACGGATCGAGGGCAGCCGATGTTGAGCCGCATGAACCCGCTACCCGGTTCCCCGAACGATACACCCGGGTTCATTCCGACCCCCGCGACCTGAACAAAGAATTGTTTCAGGCTGGTGTTGTTCAACGCCAACTCACGACAGTCCAGCCACATCAAATATGTCCCTTCCGGCGAATCAACCCGAATTCCCGGCAGGCGTTTAGCGACAGCCTGCACCACAAAATCCCGATTGCCCTGCAAGTAGTGCATCAGCTCATCCAGCCAGCTCGCGCCGTGGCGATAGCCGGCTTCAAAACCGGTCACGCTGAACGGATTGCACTGGGGCAAGTGCATTGAGTCGAACACGGCTTTGATGGCCTGGCGTCGGTCAGTATCGGTAATGACCAATGCGGATAACCCCAAACCAGGCATATTGAATGTTTTACTCGGCGCCACGGCGGTTACCAGAGCATCGTCAGGGCCGGCCAAGTTCGCCAGCATGGTGTGCGGTTCAGTGTCTGGAAAGGTCAGATCGCAGTGAATTTCGTCAGAAACCACCACCAGCCGGTGTTTACGGGCAATCTCGAGAACCGCACGCAATTCGGCTGCTGACCACACCCGACCCACCGGGTTGTGGGGTGAACAAAGCATCAGGATACGGGTATCCGGCCGCGCTGCGCAGTGTTCCAGATGTTCAAGATCCATTCGGTAACGACCGGTTTCACTATCCTGAACAAGGGGATTCTCAATCACCTGTCGGCCGCTCTCGCGAACCGAACTGAAAAAAGGCGGGTACACTGGTGGCTGGATAATCACACCCTCGCCAGGCTGGGCATAGGCCATACAGGCAGCGTGCAATGATGGCACCACCCCGGGCGCCATCAGGATCCAGTCACGCTCAATAAACCAGCCATGGCGCCGTGCAAACCAATCCATCATGGATTGATACAGGCTGTCCGGGAACAGGGTGTAGCCATACACCGGATGTTCTGCCCGGGCTTTGAGAGCGCTGGTCACCGCCTCCGGGGCGGCAAAGTCCATATCGGCCACCCA
>NZ_JACUUB010000121.1 GCF_014859525.1 Marinobacter sp. | reverse complement strand
CCTGAGTGCCTTGAGCCCGGGGCTATCGAAACGTCGTTTCGGGCGATTGGGACAGAACCCTTCTGGTCGGTCCATATAGAGCAAAATCAAATGACGCTGAGCCGCCTCTATAACCAAGAGGTGACGGACAACATTATGCTGACCGAGACGTTGGCTAACCGCCACGGCCGCGCCTACGAGGCTCGGTATAACGGTCAGGCACTGGAGTTTCGTGTTGCCCATCAGTTGTGCGAAGACAACATGGCGGGCGCCCAGTATCCTGCTCAGGTTCGGCTGACCATCGATGACGATACCTACCTCGGTTGCGGGGGTGATCGGGAGCGTTTGTTCCGGGGCGCGGAGTGGGTGGTTGAAGACCTGGCCGGAACCGGCATGATCGATCGCTCCAGAATCACAGTGGAGTTTCTGGCGGATAACCGGGTGGCCGGCCGGGCTTCCTGTAACCGGTTTATGGGCAGCTACCAGTTAACGGGAGAGGGCCTGTACTTTGGTGATCAGGCAACCACCATGATGGCCTGTGCGCCGGCGTTGATGGAACAGGAACGCCGGTTTCTGGAGCTGATGTCGGAGGTGATTGATGGCCGGATCGGTCGCCACGGTGAGCTATTGTTGCGGACAGCAGCCGGCGACACCATAACCGCTTTTCGGTCCGATTCGGAAGAGCAGTAACCGGTAGTCGAGGCTGAGTGTAGGGCGCTGGCTTGTCCTCCGGTACGCTGGGGCCCATGCTCAAAGCACCGTTCATCATACATTGGCGCCGGGATAATCGATGATATGCACTGGATACTGCTTCGGGGTCTGACCCGGGAACACGCGCACTGGGGCCGATTTACAGAGCAGCTGCGTGCTGCGTTTGCGCAGGATCAATTCCATCTGGTCGATCTGCCCGGCACCGGCATTCATTATTGCGATGACAGCCCGGCAACCATTTCGGGTATACGCCAGAAGGTCGTGGAGCAAATTCACCACATCCCCCGCCCGTATTCGATCCTGGCGCTGTCGATGGGCGGTATGGTGGCTCTGGATTGGGCGCAGCATGCTGAGCATGGTGAACTGCAACATCTGATTCTGATCAACACCAGTTCAGGCTTCAGCCCGCCCTGGCACCGAATGCAACCGGGGGCCTGGCCCCGAGTTGTACGCTTACTGACTCGGCGTGAGTTGTTCCACCGGGAGCGCGACATCCTCAGGTTGACGTCGAATCGGGAATTGCCCCTGAGTCTTTGCAAAGCCTGGTACAGCATTCAACGCCAGCGCCCGGTGTCGCTTCAAAACACGGTCAGACAGTTGAAAGCGGCAGCCCGCTATAAACCTTTGGCCAAAGCGCCGATGGCAGATGCCTTGCTGTTAGCCAGTAAAGGCGACCGAATTGTGCACTGGCAGTGCAGTGAGGAGCTGGAGCGTCGCTGGTGCTGGACCCTGAAGCTGCATCCGGATGCCGGCCATGACTTGCCCCTGGATGAGCCTGCCTGGGTCATCCAGCAAATCAAGGATTGGTTGCCGGGGCAATAGCAGTTGCTTGACGCAACCTTTTTTTCCGTTCACTCTCAAAGTCTTAACGCCACCCTGACTGGAGCCAATAACAAGATGAAGATATTTGAGACCAAGTCTGCCCCAAATCCCCGCCGCGTGCGCATGTTCATGGCGGAGAAAGGCCTGCTGGACAAGGCCGAATTTGTGCAGGTGGATATCGAAAAAGGCGAGAACCTGACACCGGAATACGTTGCCCGTAACCCGATGAAGAAAGTGCCGGTTATGGAGCTGGACGACGGCACCTGCGTGGCGGAAACCATGGCCATTTGCCGCTACTTTGAAGAAGCCTACCCGGATACCCCAAAACTGCTCGGTGAAACGCCCGTTGAGAAAGCTCTGTTGGAGCAGTGGCTGCGCTGGCTGGAGTTCTATTTCTTCATGCCCACGGGCATGTGCTTTCAGCATACCACCGGCTACTTTAAGGACCGGATGACCCCGATTAAGGCATGGGGTGAAGAGTGTGGTCAGGGTGTGGAGAAGTTCATGCACTTCCTCAACACGCATCTGGAAGACAAGGAATACATCTGCTGCGACCGCTTTACTGCCGCGGATATCAATGCGTTTACCACCATGGCCTTTGCCCGGGTGGTCAATATCCGGATCAAGCCTGAGCACGCCAACCTCCAGGCGTGGTTCGAACGGATCAAGGCCCGGCCCTCGGCGTCAGCCTGAGAGTGATGATCGACGGTTTACAGTAAAGGAAAGGGATAATGAGTGAAGGCGACAGACTGAGGTGTACCCTCTCCGCCATTGACCGGTCAAACCTTGCCGACCCCAATCGGGAGCAGGTAGAGGGTGAGTCGCTACCCAGAGAATATGCTTACAGTCTGCACATGACCCGCTGGCTGTTCGCATTGGAACCGGCGCCTTCGGAGCGCATACAGATTGCCTGCCGGGCCCAGCATATTGAGCGCTGGACCATGCCCCGGAGCGATTATGGAGAGGGCAGGCAGAACTATTACCAGTGGCGCCAGGCCTGCGGCCGGATGCATGGCCGGCGGGCCGCGGCGATCATGGCCGAATGTGGTTACCCACCCGAGGAATGTGAGCGGGTGGAGTTGATTCTGACCAAGCGCAAGCTGCGGGAGGATGAGGACACTCAGTTGCTGGAAGACGTGGCGTGCATGGTGTTTCTTGAGCGCTACTTTGCGCAGTTCTTCGAGGAAAAACCGGACTACGAGAAAGAGAAATGGCTGCGCATCGTGCGCCGCACCTGGGGCAAGATGACGCCCCGTGGCCACGAGGCAGCCCTGAAGCTGGCCGGCAATCTGCCAGACCACCTTCAGGCTTTGTTACAAGAGGCATTGGCGGAGCCGTCCTAGAAGAACATCTCCTGCAGTTTTTCGCCGGGATCTGACGCGCGCATGAAGGACTCACCCACCAGAAACCCGTAGATGCCCCGGCTGGTCATGGCTTCCACATCAGCGCGGGTCATGATGCCGCTCTCGGTAATGGTCAGCCGGTCGTGGCCAATGCGCCGGTGCAGGTCAAACGTGGTGTCGAGAGACACCTCGAAGTTGTGCAGATTGCGGTTATTGATACCCACCAGCGGGGTTGTCAGAGTAAGCGCATCGTCTAACTCTTCACCGTCATGCACTTCCACCAGCACATCCAGCCCGATGTCATGGGCAATGCCTTCAAGCTCCTGCATCTGGTCTTTGGTCAGGCAGGCGGCGATCAGCAGAATGCAGTCCGCGCCAATGGCCCGGCTTTCATACACCTGATAGGGCGCTACCATGAAGTCTTTGCGAATCACCGGCAGGCTGCACGCGGCTCGGGCGGCTTTCAGGTAGTCCTCATGGCCCTGGAAGAAGTCCTTGTCGGTGAGCACCGACAGGCAGGTGGCACCGCCTTTTTCGTAGCTTTCGGCAATGCGTTCCGGTTCAAACGGATCGCGAAGGATGCCTTTGCTGGGCGACGCTTTCTTTATCTCGGCGATCACCGCCGGGCGATGAGCCTCGATGCGTGCGCGCAACGCGTTGGCAAACCCGCGTGTCGGCGCTTGGTCACCCGCCATGGCTTTAAGGTCCGCCATGGAAACTTTCGGTTTCCGCTCGTCAATTTCTTCCCATTTCCGATCAACGATTTTCCGAAGGATCGTCGGTGTCTTGTCTAAATGTCGGTCAGTCATATCAGGCCCGTATAAAGTTTGCGAGAGCCGGTGGGGTACTTCCCTTCCGAAACTGTCTGCAGCCATGGATGGCTGCAGCCAAGCCCTACAGGGACGTATTCACGGGCGTGTTTCGGAAGGGAAGTACCCCACCGGCTCGTCCGGCACAGCAGTAAACAGGCCGAGCTCAAAAACACAGAGAAAAATCAGCCAGCTCCGACATCTTGCCGGCCGCCAAACCAGAGCCCATGGCATCCAGCGCCATGTCGACCCCTTCTTTGGGCGTTCTGGCCAGGCCGGCAATGTAGATGGCAGCGCCGGCGTTCAGGGCGATCAGATCGCGGGCCTTCTCGGTGACTTCGTCGTGCTGGCGGCCAAACGCGGCTTTGATCAGCTGCAGGGATTCTTCCGAGGAATCGACGTCCAGCCCTACCAACGACTGGCTCTTGATGCCAAGGTCTTCCGGCGTCAGATCGTACTCGGTGATTTCGCCGTTTTTCAGCTCCGCCACGTGGGTAGACGATGCCAGGCTGATTTCATCCAGGCCGTCTTTGGAATGCACCACCATGATGTGCTCGGCGCCGAGCCGTTGCAGCACTTCCGCCATCGGCCGGCACAGTTCGCGCGAGAAGACACCGATCAATTGACGCTTCACGCCGGCCGGGTTGGTCATCGGGCCGAGGATATTGAACATCGTTCGACAGCCCAGTTCTCTGCGAGGGCCAATGGCGTGTTTCATGGCGCCATGGTGGGCAGGCGCAAACATGAAGCCGACGCCGATCTGCTCTACGCAGCGGGCCACTTCCTCCGGCTTCATGTTCAGATTGATGCCGGCTTTCTCGATCAGATCGGCGCTGCCGCTCTTGGACGACACGCCACGGTTGCCATGCTTGGCCACGAACCCGCCGGCGGCGGCCACCACAAAAGAGGCAGCCGAGGACACGTTGAACAGGTTGGCGCCATCGCCCCCGGTGCCGACGATGTCGACCAAGGGTTCGGCGTTAACGGTAACGCCGGTAGCCAGCTCCCGCATCACTTCGGTGGCACCGGTGATCTCGTCAATGGTTTCGCTTTTCAGGCGCAGGCCCATCAGGAAAGCGCCGATCTGGGCGTCGGTGGCTTCGCCTTTCATCACGATGCGCATCACATCTTTCATTTCGTCCCGGGACAAGTCCAGGTTAGACGCGATGCGGTTGAGGGCTTGTTTCATGTCCATGGCGGTGGCCTCTTGTTATGTTCTCAGGAAGTTGCGCAGCAGTTCATGGCCCTGTTCGGTCATGATGGACTCGGGGTGGAACTGCACGCCTTCGATTTGCAGGGTTTTATGGCGAACGCCCATGATTTCTTCAATGGAGCCGTCGTCGTTACGGGTCCAGGCGGTGACTTCCAGACACTCCGGCAGGGTGTTCTTGTCGATCACCAGGCTGTGGTAACGCGTCGCCTGCAAGGGATTGTTCAG
>NZ_JACUUB010000120.1 GCF_014859525.1 Marinobacter sp. | reverse complement strand
CGGGGGTCTGACCCGTTTTGGATAGACCCGTTTTGGATATTGACGCGCGAGTGCCTGACCCTATTTTGGATCACGCGCACGGGAATCCGCCCCCGTCCAAAACCCAGCTTTAAAAACCAATTCAAGAACCAGGCCAAACCATGACCAACAGCACCTTCAAAGTAGAACACCGCTACCTGGAACTCCCAAACAGCTTCTATACGCGGGTGCAACCAACCCCTTTATCAGGCCCCACAATGGTCTGCTTTAACCACAAGCTCGCAACACAGCTGGGCTTTCATGTTCAAAACGAAGCGGACTGGGCGAAAGTAGGTGCTGGGCTGGAGTTGCTGGACGGAATGGACCCCGTGGCAATGAAGTACACCGGGCATCAGTTTGGCGTGTACAACCCGGAGCTGGGCGATGGCCGGGGCTTGTTACTTTGGGAAACCGTGGCGCCGGATGGCACCCGCTGGGACTGGCACCTGAAAGGGGCAGGCACCACGCCCTACTCCCGCTTTGGCGATGGCCGGGCCGTACTGCGATCCACCATCCGCGAGTATCTGTGCTCCGAAGCTATGCACGGGCTGGGCATTGCCACCACCCGCGCCCTGTTCATGATCAGCGCAAAAGATCCGATCCGCCGCGAATCCATCGAAACCGCCGCCGCGCTGATGCGAGTAGCTCAAAGCCACATCCGCTTCGGCCACTTTGAATTCGCCGCCCATCACGAGGGGCCAGAGGCACTGAAAACCCTGCTGGAACACGTGATCACCCTGCACTTCCCGCATTTAATCAGCTTGCCGGAAGAACAGCGCCATCAACGCTGGTTTGAAGAAGTGGTGGAACGCACCGCCCGGCTGATTGCAGACTGGCAAGCCGTGGGCTTTTGCCATGGGGTGATGAACAGCGACAATATGTCCATTATCGGCGACACCTTCGACTACGGCCCCTACGCCTTTCTGGACGATTTCGACGCTGGCTACATCAGCAACCACACCGACCAGGGCGGGCGCTACGCCTATAATCGCCAACCACACACCGGCTTTGTGAATTGCCAGTACCTGGCCAACGCCCTGCTACCCGTGATGGACGAAGACGCCGTGCGCCGCGGAATGCGCCGGTACGAAATCGCCTACAACGAACACTTCAAGAACAACATGAAGGCAAAACTGGGGCTGGAAGAAACCGAAGACGCAGACATGAGCCTGATCATGGACACCTTCAGCCTGCTGCACGAGCATCGGATAGATTACACCCGCTTTTTCCGTGGCATCTCCAACCTGCACCGCCACGGCAACGCCCCGGCGCGAGACCTGTTCGCAGACCGAAGCGTGGCCGACGAATGGCTCGAACGCTACGAGGCCCGCCTCCAAAAAGAAACCCGCGCCCACGACGAACGCGAATACGCCATGCGCCAGGTAAACCCCAAATACATCCTGCGCAACTACCTGGCCCAGCAAGTCATCCTGGAAGCCCAGAACGGCGACTACGCGCCCCTGAAAGAGCTATTAAAAGTGCTGGAAACCCCCTTCGACGAACAACCCGAGTTCGAACACTACGCCGCCCTGCCCCCGGACTGGGGCAAACACCTGAACATCAGCTGCTCCTCCTGAAAGGGGTCAGACCCACGCGTGTAGGGGTAAGACCCGCGCGTGTAGGGGTCAGACCCACGCGCGTCTTTGGGCCTTAGGGCCGCGCGGGGGTCTGACCCCGTTTCTGAACTTGGAACTTGGGCCCAAACCGGGTCAGACCCCCGTGCGGCCTTAAGGCCTCAAAGCGCACGTGGGTCTGACCCTTGCCTCCCGCTTATTAAAGCTCGCTCACTTGGCCATTGGGGTTTAATTCCGCATAATCCCCGTTCTTGTATTCCATTCAGCTCCGGACGGCCGTTCATGCCTCAGAGTTTTCTCCAAAAATTCCTGCAAGGCTTTCAGGTTTATCGAAACCCCCGGGTTATCGGCATGCTGTTCCTTGGCTTCTCAGCCGGGCTTCCTCTACTGCTGGTGGGCGGCACGTTCACGGCGTGGCTGCGGGATCTGGGTGTTGAGCTTGCCACCATCGGCTTTCTCAGTTGGGTAGGTATGGCCCATTCGATCAAGGTGTTGTGGGCGCCGATTGTGGATCGCACCAGCATTCCGTTGCTCACCCGCTGGCTGGGGTGGCGGCGCAGCTGGATGCTGGTTTCGCAGTTGAGTATCGCCGGCGCGTTGCTGGGCATGGCATTGACGGACCCAACCCAGCAACAGTGGCTGGTGGCCCTCTGGGCCGTGGTCGCGGCTTTCGGTTCCGCCACCCAGGACATTTCAGTGGATGCCTACCGGGTAGAAGCCGCCGAGCCCCATGAACAAGGCGGCATGGCCGCCAGCTACGTGACCGGTTACCGGGTTGCCATGCTCATGGCCAGTGCCGGCGCTCTGCACATTGCCGCCGTCGGCAGCTGGTCTATGGCCTATGGCACCATGGCCTTGCTGATGGGCGTTGGCATGGTGACCACACTGATCAGCTCCGAACCGAAGAACCGTCAGTCTGCGGCCGTGTTTGCCATGGAGGCGCGGGTGATCGGCTATCTGGACCGCACCAAACACAGCGGCGCCCGAAAGAACATCACCGCCTGGCTGATCGGGGCGTTTGTCTGCCCGTTTGCGGATTTCTTTCAACGCTATGGCAAGGCGGCGCTGGTGATCCTGCTGTTCATTGCCACCTTCCGAATCAGTGACATTTTTATGGGGGTGATGGCCAATCCCTTCTATCTGGACCTGGGCTTTACCAAATCCCAGATTGCCAACATTGCCGCGGCGTTTGGCCTGATCATGACCCTGACCGGGGCAGCGGTCGGCGGCGCACTGGTGGCACGCTTCGGCATTGCCCGCATGCTGCTGTTTACCGCTTTCATGGCCCCGGCCACCAACCTCACCTTCGCCGGTCTTGCCATGATCGGGCCCCAACAACCAGGCCTGGTAGCGGCCATCATTGCCGACAACGTCACCGGCGGCATGGCCATTTCGGTGTTTATTGCGTACCTGTCCAGCCTCACCAACACCGCCTACACGGCTACTCAATATGCCCTGTTCAGCTCGTTGATGACACTGCCCGGGCAGTTTGCGGCAGGCTTTACCGGACTGCTTGCAGAATACGTAGGCTGGGTAGGATTCTTCCTGATCACCGCCGGGACCGGTGCTCCGGCCATTATTCTGGCTGCGTTACTACTTCGCATCGCCCACCCGGACAAACCAAAACAGCCCTCGGAAGAAGCACCGCCAGGGCAAGCCGAACGTTAGTTAAATACCGCAGGCATGGAATGCCGGCCAAGACTCAATCGCGGAAGTTATCAAACTGCAGCGGCAGTTCCAGCTCGGCTTCGCGCAGCATGGCGATGGCTTCCTGCAGATCGTCCCGCTTCTTGCCGGTCACCCGCACCTTGTCGCCCTGAATACTGGCCTGCACCTTCATCTTCTGGTCTTTGATCATCTTCACGATTTTCTTGGCCATGTCGGTTTCAATGCCCTGCTTCAGCGCAAAGTGCTGCTTCACCAGCTTACCGGCCTTGCTCTCGCCGTCCTCGGCCAGCGCACGGGTATCGATGTTGCGCTTGGCAAAGGCCATCCGCAGCAGATCAATCAGCTGCTCGAGCTGGAACTCCTGCTCGGCGCTCACAGTGATGCGTTTGTCTTCCAGCTCGATGTCTGCCTGCACATTTTTAAAATCCCACCGATTGCCCAGATCACGTTTGGCCTGATCCACCGCGTTGGTGACTTCGTGCATCTCAATTTCTGAAACAATGTCAAAAGAAGGCATGGTCGTTATTCTCCACAGGCCCCAGAAGAGTATACTGAGGCAACATTTTTGATACTGGATGTTCCGAAGCGCCAAAGCATACCAAGAGCGGCGGCGAACCGCATCTGACAATGGACTGATAACAAGTAGACAAACGATGCCCAATCTGGACCTACCCATCCTCGTTGTAGACGATGCCAAATTCAGCAGCATGGTGGTCGGCCGCACCCTGCGAAATGCCGGCTACCGCGACGTACGCATCGCCAACAACGCCTCAGACGCCCTCAAGCTGATGGAACAGAGGCAGGTCAGCTTACTGATTGCCGATTGGCTGATGCCGGAGATGGACGGTCTGCAACTGACCGACCGGGTGCGCCAGCAGGATGAGCAAGACAACCACTACACCTATGTGATCTTGCTGACCGCCCGGGAAAGCGTCGAGGCGCTGTCAGAAGCCTTTGACCGGGGCGTGGATGACTTTATCTACAAATCCGACATGACCAAACAATTGATCTCCCGCGTGTTTGCCGCCGACCGCATGGCCGACCGCCAGAACACCCTGCTACGCGCCAACGCACTGCTGGTCGAGAACAATCGGGAGCTCGAGGCCACCAACATCATTGATCTGGAAACCGGCCTGTGTAACACCAAATACGCCCGCCAGCGCCTGCAGAAAACTCTGCGCCACGCGGAATCCCGCGGCGGTTCCACCGCCTACGTTATGTGTGGCATTCGTAACTGGCAAGACCTGAAACGCAAGCATCCACCCAGCGTGATGAGCGAACTGGCCACAGGCATCGCCCGCCGCCTGAACACCCTGATCCGCCCCATCGACGCTCTGTGCCGCGTGGGTGACAATCAGTTTGCGATTATTTCCTACTTCCCGAACAGCGACCACTGCTCCACCACCGCATTCCGGCGCATCTTCGACGGCATCAACCACAAGGCCCTGAAAACCACCGCCGGCTTTATCTCCGTGGAAGCCGGCATGGTGCTATGCCGTGCAGATGCCCAGGGCGGCACGCCATCGGTTCAGGATATGGAGCGGGCCGCCGTTCAAGGCCTGGTAGACGCCTACGAAACCCGCCGATTTACCGAAACCAAACCCGTGATACGAGAAGGTGTTTAGCTCTCACAAACGGTAACAACGGTACACAGATCACAAACAGACAGGCGGGACACGAAAGCTTATTCTGAAATTGTGGATTCAAGCAGTATCCGCCCATGGCGGAGGAGCCGTGTAGTAACTCCGCCGTATTATGGGTCCTGACTCCACAGGAATTGCGATTGATTCAGGCCTTTCGTTCTCTCCGAAGTATTTTCGAGCCAGCTCTTGTAAGCTGGCTTTTTTAATGGGTCT
>NZ_JACUUB010000119.1 GCF_014859525.1 Marinobacter sp. | reverse complement strand
TTGTTCGAGGATTTCCGGGAACGCTTCCTGCTCCGGAACTGGCCACGTACCTATGGCTGGATGCTGGCAAACCCGGTCAACATGGCAAAGCTCGCCTCACCAGATTTCAATCGCTCCGATCTTATGGCCAGGTTTCTAGACGAGCAGATCTTCGACCGAAAAACCTTTGCCGATCTCTCCCTGGGGCCCCTGCCACTCGTCATTATCAATGCCACCGATATCAATAATTCGCTGACCTTCAGCTTTATCCAGCCCCAGTTTGACCTGCTCTGCTCCGATCTCACCAACTACCCCGTCAGTCGGGCCGTGATGGCATCATCGATGGTGCCTCCGGCATTCGCCCCTTTGCGGCTTCGCAATTATTCGGGATGCGATGCCAAAACCAAGCCCTGGATCAACGAGGCTCTGCAAGCCCGCAATCTGCTGTCGCGTGAGTTTGCCGTTGCCCAGGGAGTGTCCCGTTATTTCGAGCAGGAAGCGATGCCCTACCTTAATCTGGCCGACGGAGGCGTTACTGACAATATCGGGGTGAGAGGCTCGATGATGAGCCCGGTCGCCCATCGCGGTAATGTAGAGAAAATGGCCGGCGCCTTCAGCCACGAAGCGCTGAGCAAGGTTGAACAGGTGCTGGTTGTTCTGGTGAACGCACAAGTCACGTCGCCATATTCTTGGGCCGTTGCCGGCAAGGAACCCGGGGTCATCGACACTCTGGAAGCGTCGTTTGACGCTTCGTTCAATACACTGACCTCGGAAAACATTGCCCAGGCACGCAGGGAGTTTCTGGCCTGGGGGGCAAATATCAATGCCCAGCGAGCACCAGGGCAGCCCGGCGTCAATGTCCATTTTGCGACCCTGACGTTCAATCAGGTTGAGGATGCCGCCAGGCGGGCTGAGTACAACGCCCTGCCAACAGCCGCCCTTGATGGCAGACAGGTCGATGCCCTGACAGCTCTGGGCGCCGAGCTGTTGGAGCAATCTGAAACCTACCAGCAATTCCTTGAGAAGGTTGCCCGGCTAACCGGGCAAGACTGAATCGGTCACCTGCTTGACGGAAGCCTGGGATACCTGGCTTTCCGGCGGCACACTGCGAGTCAGCCAGACATTGCCGCCGATCACCGAACCCCGGCCGATGGTAATGCGGCCGAGGATGGTCGCGCCTGCGTAGATCACCACATCGTCTTCGACAATAGGGTGGCGGGGCTCGCCTTTGGTCAAAGCGCCGGTCTCATCTTCGTTGAACCGCACCGCACCGAGTGTCACATTCTGGTAAATGCGCACCCGGTCACCCAGAATGGCAGTTTCCCCGACGACCACACCGGTGCCGTGGTCAATGAAAAACGAGCGACCGATGGTGGCACCGGGATGAATGTCGATGCCGGTGGCCGAATGGGCTTTCTCCGAGATGATTCGCGCAATCATTGGCAGGCCGGCACGATAAAAACCATGGGCGATGCGGTGATGGATAATGGCCTCGATACCGGGATAGGAAATCAGCACTTCGTCCACGCAGGTGGCTGCAGGGTCACCGTGATAGGCCGCCAGCACGTCTTCGTCCAGTTGCCGCCGCAGTGCCGGCAGCTGTACAAGCAGCTTGCTGACCAGGCCGCGGGCCCGGTCCCTCAGGGCGTCGAGGTCCTGCTGCCCCCGGTCAAGGTACTGAAGCTCCAGTGCCACCTGGCTGACCAGTTCACATTCCACATTACCCAGCATGTAGGCCACAAACTGGTCTTCCCGCTCTTTGGTCAGATCTGGCGGGCCCAGGCGCATGGGAAACAGAATGGCACAGAGGGTATCAAGCGTTTGATGAATGGCCTGATGTGATGGCAATTCCCGACTGCCCAGGTCCAGCTCCCGACCCTGGCGCTGCCGCCAGTCATGGCGAGCCTGGCGTAACTCCGCCGTGATTTTATCGACAAGACGCTTACCGGATGGCAATAGATTTTCTCCTCAGATGGCGTGGCTTCGGTAAACTACCCAGGTCTCCCCGGACCAGCACCCGGTCACTCAGATGGATTGCCTCGTCCACCTCATAGAGGCGACCCTAAGCGTCAGATGATGCACCCGCCCAAGGTGGTTCAGCAAGCCCTTAAGTTTCATTCGGGTTTAGGCAGAGCCAGCTGACCGGCTACAACTTTCTCCGTCAGCTCCGGAGCGCACAACTGGATAAACTGGAAGGCGTAATTGCGCAGCAAATTGCCACGGCGAATCCCGATCCGGGTCTGCTTTTCCTCAAACAGGTGGTCGGTATTGAGCAATTGTAGCGCCGAATCCCGAGCAGGATTGAACGCCACCGAGGCAATGATGCCGATGCCCAGACGCAATTCCACATAGGACTTGATCACATCCGCGTCCAGAGCGGTCATGATGATTTCCGGGCGCAGGTTTTCCTTAGCAAACGCCTTTTCGATAGAGGCCCGGCCCGTGAAACCTTCGTGGTAGGTAATAATCGGGTACTGCTGAATATCGTCCAGCGTTAACCGTTCTATTTGCGCCAGCGGGTGCAGCTTGGGCACCACAACCCCATGATGCCAGCGGTGATACGGGAAGGACACCAGTTGTGGGATATCACCCAATGCCTCGGTCGCTACACCAATGTCCGCTTCACCGCTGAGCAGCATGCTGACGATCTCATCCGGGCTGCCCTGATGCAGCCTTAACCGCACTTTTGGAAACTGCTGTTTGAATTGGCTCACCACTTCTGGCAGCGCATAGCGGGCCTGGGTGTGGGTGGTGGCAATGGTCAGCTCGCCGGAGTCCTGCTCCTGGTAGTGCTCGGCCAGATTCTTGATGTTACGGGCATCCATCAGCATGCGCTCCACATAGACCAGCATCTGCTGACCAGGCTCGGTCAGCCCCAATAAGCGTTTACCTTTTCTGACATAGAGCTCAACGCCCAGTTCCTCCTCCAGATCCTTGATGTGTTTGGACACACCGGACTGCGAGGTGAACAGCGCATTGGCCACTTCCGTCAGATTGAAATTCTGCCGGGCGGTTTCCCGCACAATGCGTAGTTGCTGAAAGTTCACAGATTGCCTTCCCTACTGAACGATGAAACGCCTGGCGAGAAAATACCAGTAAGTAATAAAAAAAGCTGAATCGATATCATCGAAGTCTAAGGCAGGCTAAAAAATAAGCCGAATAATATTTACTGCATTGCTAAGCGTTTTTCTTCATATAGCCCGGCAGATGGCCTGTTAGCTTCCTGGTTCTCTCCAGGCCCGCTTTCCTACCGAGGTAACATGCTGGAGCTATGCTCCGGTATACTGCTGCGCAATCGTTCTGCGCACTTATATGCTCTCGGAGACATACCTGATGACATCCGCTCCATCTGAGGACGTTTCTCAGAACTCCCCAGTGACGCCCCTTCATCCAGCCGACAACGCCTTTGGCCATAACATCAGCTTTGCCGAAGCGGTGCGTGTGTGGTTGCGGGTTGCCATGCTGAGCTTCGGCGGCCCGGCGGGCCAGATTGCGGTGATGCACCGGATCCTGGTGGATGAAAAACAATGGGTCAGCGAGAGCCGGTTTCTGCATGCGCTCAATTACTGCATGGTGCTACCTGGGCCGGAAGCGCAGCAACTCGCCACTTATCTGGGTTGGCTAATGCACGGTGTAAAAGGGGGGCTGGTGGCCGGCACCCTGTTCGTGCTGCCCGGCTTTGTGGCGATTCTGGGGCTGAGCCTGCTTTACGCCGGCTTTCAGGAAACCTCTCTGGTTCAGGCGCTGTTCTTCGGCATCAAGGCGGCGGTGCTGGCGGTGGTCATCCAGGCGGTGGTTCGCATCGCCCAGCGGGCACTGAAAAACCGGATCATGGTCACGCTGGCAGCGCTGGCGTTTATTGCCATCTTCTTTTTTGCCATGCCCTTTCCCCTCGTTATTGCGACGGCTGCACTGGTGGGATTGATCGGCCGCCACCTGGACCCGGAGCGATTTGTGGTGATCAAGGGCCATGCCACGCCGGCAGAGGGCGAGCGCGCCATTGATGCCATGATGACCAGTGGTGGCGGCCATCACACCCAGGCAAGCTGGGGTCGCACACTGAAGGTGCTCGGGATCTGGCTGCCCCTGTGGTTTGTGCCTCTGATAGCAGTGGCTTTGTTGCTAGGCATGGACAATGTATTCACCCAGATCGGCCTGTTCTTCAGCAAGCTGGCGGTGGTGACCTTTGGGGGTGCTTATTCAGTGCTGGCCTACATGGCGCAGGAGGCGGTTCAGAATCATGGCTGGCTGGCCCCGGGCGAAATGCTCGATGGCCTGGGTATGGCGGAATCCACTCCCGGCCCTCTGATTCAGGTGGTGCAGTTTGTCGGATTTATGGGCGCCTTCCGGGATTCCGGTGGCCTGGACCCATTTACCGCCGGTATTCTGGCCTCGGTATTGGCCACCTGGGTTACTTTTGTACCTTGTTTCCTTTGGATTTTTCTGGGGGCGCCCTACGTGGAAAAATTGCGGGGCAACCAGGCCGTCAGCGCCGCGCTGTCAGCCGTTACGGCAGCCGTGGTAGGCGTCATGCTGAACCTGGCCATCTGGTTTGCCGTGCACGTAGCTTTTGCCGAGGTGGAGACAGCAAAAGCCTGGGGCGTTCAGTGGCTGTCGCCGGAATGGGGCAGTGTCCAATTGGCCAGTGTGGTGCTGGCTCTGGGGGCGTTCGTCGCCATTCTGCGGTTCAAAATCGGCATGCTGCAGGTGCTGTTCGCCAGTGCCTTGCTGGGGATGCTTTGGCATTGGATATAAAAGGTGCATACCGTAGCCCAATCCGGCCTTAAATCCGGCGAAATCAATCCGGTCGTTTGATGTCTTCATCCCGCAGGAACACCCGGCTGTTCAACGGTCGTATCCAGGCATCACCGCCCTGAGTCAGACCAAGGCTTTTGAACTGATGCTTGGGCATTTCCGCGTGGACCACCTGTTCACTATTGTCGGTTTTCAACTCCAGCCGGACCGTCGGGCCCACGACCGATACCAGTTCAATCTCCGCGTGCAGGGCCTCATCGGTGCGATGGGGCAGAACCTCAATATCGTGCGGGCGCACATAGGCAAAAGCCTGGCTGTCCAGGTGGCCATCAAACTCGGGGGCCGACAGCTTGACCGAACCAATGCGGGCGACACCATCGTTAACCCGGGCATGGAACAGGTTCACGTTGCCCAGAAACTGGTACACAAACTCGTTGGCGGGGTGGTCGTAAACGGTTTCCGGGTGTCCATCCTGCTCCACCCTGCCATGGTTCATT
>NZ_JACUUB010000118.1 GCF_014859525.1 Marinobacter sp. | reverse complement strand
ATGGCCGCCGCTGCCGCCACCGGAGCCCTGGTAGGCATACTCCACGACGGCACCCCATTGGTGATGGCCATGATTATTGCCGTTTGTGCGGGACTGGGGCTGATTGGTTACCTGTTTCTAGTGCAGCGATACCCTGCACCGGGATTTGAGGCACAGGAGGCCAGGTAGGGGGTGCAAAGTCATCCAAAGTACGCTACACAGAGTAGATTGCAGAGATTCAAAACCACACGACAAGGAGCACACCATGAGCAACGTCACCCTCGACGGCAACCCCATCGACATCAGCGGCAAATTCCCCCAGGCCGGTGATAACGCCGCCCCGTTCACCCTCACCAACAGCGGCCTCGAAGAAGTAAAACTCGACAGCTGGGCCGGCAAACGCAAAATCCTCAACATCATCCCCAGCATCGACACCGGCGTCTGCGCCGCCAGCACCCGCAAATTCAACGAAAAAGCCGGCAGCCTCGACAACACCGTCGTCCTCGTCGTCTCCGCCGACCTGCCTTTCGCCGCCGCCCGCTTCTGCGGAGCCGAAGGCCTGAACAACGTCGAAACTCTGTCCACCTTCCGCAACTACAGCTTCCAGCAAGACTACGGCGTCGCCATACAGGACGGCCCCCTCGCCGGTCTGTGCGCCCGTGCGGTTGTGGTCCTCGACGAAAACAACAAAGTGCTGCACAGCGAACTGGTCAACGAAATCAAAAACGAGCCGGATTACGAAGCGGCGCTGAAGGTTCTGTAAAACATCCCCAACCGGGTGGTCAGAGCATTCACGCAGCGTCGATTTCGTTTCGGACTACCCGTTCAGAGTTTGGGCTGAGTGTGCGGGCAGGTCTTTCTCAAACCTTGCGGAGCCATGGATGGCGGAGCAGAGCGTACAGGGACGTATTCACAGCGTGTTTGAGAAAGACCTGCCCGCACACTTAGCACGCACCAAAAGCCAGACCTGTTAGAATCCGCGCCTAGATTCCAAAACCCAAGGCACCGACCCCCAAGTGCAGAACCAACCCCAAAGCCCAAGCCTGGCCCGCCAGCTCTACCACATGACCTGGCCCATGCTCTTCGGCGCGCTCTCCCTGATGACCTTCCAGCTCACCGACAGCGCCTTCGTCGGCCAACTGGGCAGGGACCCTCTCGCTGCGCTTGGCTTCACCGTACCCATGCAACAACTGGTCAGCGGCATGTACGTGGGTCTTGGCATCGCCACCACCGCCATCATTTCCCGCACCCTCGGCCAGGGCGACAACCTCCGGGCCCAACGCCTGGGTGGCCTGGTAGTCACCATCGGCGCCTGCCTGGCATTAATCCTATGCCTTGCCGTCTGGCTGCTGCAAACCGGCATCCTCAACTTTCTCGGAGCAGAACAGACTCTCCGCCCGGTCATCCGGGACTACTGGGCACCCTGGCTGATCTCCGCCTGGATCGGTGCCCTGCTCTACTTCGGTTATGCCGTCTGCCGCGCCAACGGCGACACCAAACTGCCCGGCTACCTGATGATCGCCACCAGCCTTCTCAACATCGGCCTTGATTACCTCTACATCTTCGTCTTTGGCTGGGGCCTGCCCGGCGCCGCCTGGGCCACCATCACCGCCTTCGGCCTTGGCGCCCTGATCGTCTATCCGGCTCTGCTGCGGCGCCAATGGCTACGCTTTGACTTGTTAAAACTGCAGTTGCACAAAGCCGTACGACAACTTGGGGGGATCATGGCACCGGCCATGGTGAGTCAGCTGATGCCACCATTGTCTGCCATGCTCGCCACCTCGCTGGTAGCCGGCTTCGGCTCGGCGGCGGTTGCTGCCTGGGGGCTCGGCACGCGACTGGAATTCTTCTCGATTGTCGTGGTTTTGGCACTCACCATGTCCATGCCACCGATGATCGGGCGCATGCTCGGCGCTGGCGAACTTGAGGATATCCGCAAGCTGGTGCGCATCGCCGTTCGTTTTGTGGTGGTATGGCAGTTGATCTTGGGGTTGATCTGGCTGGCCGCATCAGGCATGGTATCGACGCTTTTCAGCCGGGACGGCGATGTACAGGACATCCTGCTCAGTTACCTGCTGAGGGTGCCGTTGAGTTATAGCGGCCTCGGTGTCTGCATGTTAATGGTGTCCATCAACAACGCTCTGGGATTACCGATGCGCGCGTTGCTGATCTCGACACTGCGACTGTTCGCCTGCTACCTGCCGATGCTGTGGTTGGGAGCCCAGTTGTCCGGGCTCACCGGATTGATGTCCGGGGCTCTGGCGGGAAATCTGGCCGCCGGCTTGATGGCCTATGGTCTCTACCGCCAAGGAATGACCAGATTGAGACATAAGTACCCTGAGCCTTGACGCTTAACAATGACGTTATGTGCTAGGCTTCGGTAATCTATTTTAGCTATCGCGCCCTGACGCTTTCGTACAGGGTACGAAATACACTCACTAAACTACTTTTCCGGGTTACCGGCCTCATTATGGTACCAGGACTCATCATTTTGCTGCCGGTGCTGGGAGCCCTTGCCTCCTGGTTGCTAAGCCGTCATCGTGCCGGCACCAGCATTCGCGTTCATGCTTTATTGGCAGCCTTGGCGCCCTTTACCGGCTTGCTTCTTCTGGTCGGGCACTGGCCGCAAATCGTCGACGCCAATGCATTGGTGTCTACAGTTCAGTGGATTCCCCAACTAGGCCTGAATCTGTCATTCCGGCTGGACGGCCTGAGCTGGCTGTTTGCCACTCTGATCACCGGCATTGGCTGTCTGATCATTCTGTATGCCCGATATTATTTCGACGGCAAAGCCAGTGCACCCCGTTTCTTTATCCTGATCCAGCTGTTCATGACCGCGATGCTGGGCATTGTGCTGTCTGAGAACCTGCTGTTCATGCTGGTATTCTGGGAGCTGACCAGCCTGGTATCGTTCCTGCTGATCGGTTTCACCTGGTCAAACCGGGGTGCTCGCCGTGGTGCCCGGATGTCCCTGGTGATCACCGGGGGCGGCGGCCTGGCGCTGCTCGCCGGCATTCTGCTGTTGGGCAACATGGCCGGCAGCTTCCAGTTATCAGACATTCTCAGCCAGGGCGATGCCCTGAAACAGCACAGCCTGTACCCGCTGATGCTGAGCCTGGTGCTACTGGGTGCGTTCACCAAGTCGGCCCAGGCCCCGTTCCATTTGTGGCTGCCCCACGCCATGGCCGCGCCCACGCCGGTGTCGGCGTACCTGCATTCGGCCACCATGGTCAAAGCCGGCCTGTTCCTGATGGCCCGCATGCACCCGGCCCTGGGCGATACCGAGCTCTGGTTCGCCCTGATTACTGTGACCGGCATGATTACCCTGATGGTAGGCGCCTTTGTGGCCATGTTCATGCACGACATCAAGGGCTTGCTCGCCTATTCCACCATTTCTCATCTTGGGTTAATCACCCTGCTGATCGGGATGGGCAGCGAAATGGCCATGGCCGCCGCACTGTTCCATCTGGTTTGCCACGCCCTGTTCAAGGCGCCGCTGTTTATGATGGCGGGCTATGTGGACCAGGCCACCGGCAGCCGGGATATGCAGCTGATCAATGGCCTTTGGCGATGGATGCCGGCATTGATGATCGTCACGATTGTGCCCGCCGCCGCGATGGCCGGTTTACCGCTGATGAGTGGTTATCTGAGCAAGAAAATGCTGTTCTCCGAGAGCCTGCTGGTGACCGCTCCGCACTGGGCCGATATGGTTATTCCCACCTGGGTCACCGTGGCCGGGCTGTTCTCGGTGGCATACTCTCTGCGTATCTTCCACAACATTTTCTTTAACGGGCGGCCCCGGGATCTGCCGGTCTGGCCTCCCAAGCGCAAATCGCTACCGGCCCTGGCGCCGCTGGCGGTGCTGGCGGCGCTGTCACTACTGGTGGGGCTGGCGCCGCAGTGGATCTATGACAATCTGGTGCACCTGGCCGTCATGGAAACCACGGTATCGCACCTGCCGGCATATGATTTCAGTGCCCTGGCCGATGCCCACACCCCCGCTATGATGAGTCTGGTGGCCATGCTCGGCGGTCTGGCGGTATACGCGGCGCGCAAACCGTTGTTCGCCATTCACGCCCGGTTGCCGGAAGTAGACGCCAAAGACATTTTCGAGACCGTCATGCAGCGCACCATTCGCTTTTCCCAGACGCTGGTTTATCGACTGGAGAACGGCTCTCTGCAACGCTATCTGGCACTGATTCTGCTGACCACCGTGGCTCTGGTCGCCTGGAGCCTGACCGGTCTGGAACACTGGCGTGGGCCGGTGCCGTTGTCAGGCCTGGACCCGTTGGTGGTGTTTGGCATCAGCATTCTGTGCCTGTCGGCCATAGGCGTGGTGCTGTTTCACCGTTACCGCTTGCCAGCACTGTTGCTGCTCTCGGTGACCGGCCTGTTTGTGACGCTCACCTTCGCCTGGTTCTCGGCCCCGGATCTGGCCCTCACCCAGCTCTCGGTTGAAGTGATGGCGGTGGTGATCATGATGCTGGCGCTGTCGTTCCTGCCCCAAACCTCACCGAGAGAATCCCGCTGGCCGCGAGTGGCCCGGGATCTGTTTGTGGCTTTGACCGCCGGCGGTGGTGTTGCTGCCTTCACCTACGCTGTGCTGACCCGTCCGGCTGCATCCATCTCCGATTTCTTCCTGGCCAACAGCGTGCCCGGCGGTGGTGGTACGAATGTGGTGAACGTGATTCTGGTGGATTTCCGAGGCTTTGATACCCTGGGCGAGATCACGGTATTGGGCATTGCCGCCGTGGCGGTGTTCGCCTTTACCCGCAACCTGAACCTCAAAAAACGGGTGGCAGAATCCGGTCACACCCACTGGGTGGCAGAACCACACCCGGTGTTCCTGCAGATGATCGCGCACCTGGCGTTGCCCATCGCTTTGCTGGTCTCGGCCTACATCTTCCTGCGCGGGCACAACATGCCGGGCGGTGGCTTTATTGCCGGACTGGTCACCGCGGTTGCCCTTACCCTGCAGTACATGGCCGGCGGCCTGGTCTGGGCCCAGGAACGGATGCGCACACAGTTCCGCTCTCTTATCGGTGCCGGACTGCTGATGGCTCTGCTGACCGGCGTTGGCAGCTGGCTATTCGGCTATCCATTCCTGACATCCACCTTTGCGCACCTGGACTGGCCGTTGATTGGCGAATTCGAGCTGGCCAGTGTTCTGCTGTTTGATCTGGGCGTGTACACCACGGTGGTCGGCGCGACCCTGCTGATTCTCGCCAACCTCGGCAAACTGATGACCATTGCCGGCCCGGGCAAGGAG
>NZ_JACUUB010000036.1 GCF_014859525.1 Marinobacter sp. | reverse complement strand
TGACCCGCCCGTGCGATAACTGCCAACCAAAAAGGCTAGGGCTGCAACAAAAAGTCACGACCCAAAGCCAGCGGGTTACCCCCCAAGCTTCTTGACCAGGATCTCGTTAAAGAGCTTCGGGTTGCCCTGGCCTTTAGAGGCCTTCATCAACGGCCCCATAAAGCCACCAAGCATCTTCTTGCGTTTTTTGGGATCTTCCTCATTCTGGTACTGGGTCACCTGATCCGGCATGCCGGCCAGCACCTGATCGACCATGGATTCCAGAGCACCGGTGTCAGACACCTGCTTGAGCCCCTTGGCGTCGATAATCGCATCCACGTCATCATTCTCGCCCGACCACAAGGCTTCAAACACCTTCTTTGCCCCTGCAGAGGAAATGGTGTTGTCGGCAATGCGGGTGACCAGGGCGCCCAGTTGTGCACCTGAAATCGGAGCTTCAGTCACGGTTTTCTCCTCGGCATTCAGGCGCGCAGAGAACTCGCCCTGAATCCAGTTGGCCGCCAGTTTCGCGTCCTTGCCGTGCGCCAGGGTTTCCTCGAAGAACGCAGCCAGCTTGGCATCACCAGACAGCACGCCAGCGTCGTAATCGTTCAGACCATACTGCTCCTTGAACCGTGCCTTGCGGGCATCCGGCAGTTCCGGCAGGCGGGCGCGAGCGTCTTCGATAAACGCATCGTCGATTTCTACCGGCAGCAGGTCGGGGCAGGGGAAGTAACGGTAATCGTTGGCTTCTTCCTTGGAGCGCATCGAGCGGGATTCATCGCGGTCACCATTGTAAAGACGGGTTTCCTGAGTGATGGTGCCGCCGTCTTCCAGGATGTCCATCTGCCGTTCGACTTCGTGTGCGATGGCCTGCTCCATAAACCGGAACGAATTCAGGTTCTTGGTTTCGGTGCGGGTACCCAGGGTCTCGGCGCCTTTCGGCTTCAGCGAGATGTTGACGTCAAAGCGCATGGAGCCTTGCGACATATCGCCGTCGCAGATGCCCAGCGAGGTCACCAGGCTGTGCAGCTTCCTGGCGAAGGCCACCGCCTCTTCCGCCGTGTTCATGTCCGGCTCGGTCACCACTTCGATCAACGGCGTTCCGGCGCGGTTCAGGTCGATGCCGGACATGCCGTGATAGTCCTCGTGCAGGGACTTGCCAGCGTCTTCTTCCAGATGAGCGTGGTGAATGCGCACGCGTTTGGTGCTGCCGTCGCTCAGGTCGATATCCACATAACCGGGGCCGACGATCGGCTCAGCCAGTTGGGTGGTCTGGTAGCCCTTGGGCAGATCCGGGTAGAAGTAGTTCTTGCGCTCAAACACCGAGCGGCGGCCGATTTCGGCGTTGGTGGCCAGGCCGAACATCACCGCGTAGCGAAACGCCTGTTCGTTGGGCACCGGCAGGGTGCCCGGCATGGCCAGGTCCACCGCGTTGGCCTGGGTATTGGGCTCGGCACCGAAGGCGGTGCTGGAGCCGGAGAAAATCTTGGTCTGGGTGGCAAGCTGAACGTGAATTTCCAGCCCGATCACGATATCCCACTGCATGTGTTCGTCTCCTTTAGTCGGGCTTATTGGGGTTCACGCTGGTGCCAATCGGTCACCTGCTGGAATTGATGGGCGGCGTTCAGCAGCCGCGCTTCCGAGAAGTAGTCTCCGATGATCTGCAGCCCTACCGGCAGGCCATCGACAAACCCGGCCGGTACCGACATAGCCGGAATGCCCGCCAGGTTGATGGCGATGGTGAACACGTCTTCCAGGTACATGGAGACCGGATCGGTGGTTTTTTCGCCCTGAATAAACGCGGGGGAAGGGGTTACCGGGCTCATCAGCACATCCACTTCTTTGAAGGCGTTGATGAAATCCTGCTGAATCAAACGGCGAACTTTCTGGGCTTTCAGATAATAGGCGTCGAAATAACCCGCTGACAGGGCGTAAGAGCCCACTAAAATCCGGCGCTTGACCTCATTGCCAAAGCCTTCGGCGCGAGTACGGGTATACATGTCCATGAGATCTTTGGGATCTGCGCAGCGATAGCCGTAGCGCACGCCGTCGAAGCGGGACAGGTTGGCCGAGGCCTCCGCCGGAGCAATCACGTAGTAGGCCGCGATGGCCAGCCTGGCGTTGGGCAAAGACACTTCCTTTACCGTCGCGCCCATCTTTTCGTATTCACGCACCGCGTTACGTACCTGCTCTTCCATAACCGGTGACAGCTGATCACTGAAATATTCTTTGGGCAGGCCGATTTTCAGGCCTTTCAATGGTTCGCTCAGTGTGGCTGTGTAGTCCGGCACCTCCCGGTCGATGCAGGTGGAGTCTTTGGGGTCGAATCCTGCCATTACATTCATCATCAGCGCGGCATCTTCGGCGGTGCGGGCCATCGGGCCGGCCTGGTCCAGTGACGAGGCAAAGGCGATTATGCCGTAACGGGATACCCGGCCGTAGGTGGGTTTCAGTCCGGTAATGCCGCACAGGGCCGAGGGTTGGCGGATAGAGCCGCCAGTGTCGGTGCCCGTTGCTGCAGGCACAAGACGCGCCGCGATCGCAGCCGCAGAGCCGCCAGAGGAACCGCCTGGAACCCGTTTTTCGCCTTTTGACAGGCCCCAGGGATTGGTCACTGCACCAAAAAAGCTGGATTCGTTGGACGAGCCCATGGCGAACTCATCCATGTTGGTCTTGCCCAGGCACACTGCGCCGGCTTGTTTGAACTTTTCGACCACCGTTGCATCGTAGGGCGGCACAAAATTTTCCAGCATTTTAGAGCCGCAGCTGGTGCCCACGCCGTTGGTACAGAAAATGTCCTTGTGAGCAAAGGGCACTCCGGTCCAGGCGGTAGCCTTGCCTGCAGCGCGCATCTCGTCCGCGGTTTTTGCTTCGGTCAACGCCTGTTCATCGGAGACGGTAATAAAGCTGTTGTACTGGCTGTCCTCGCGCTTGATGCGGTCGAGGAACTGTTGGGTCAGCTCCACGCTGGAAATCGTTCCGCTCTCCAGTTCTCTGGAAAGCTCTGCTACAGACTTGTTATGCATCATCTATCCTGAAAGTTGTGATCGTCAGACAACCTGCCGGGTAAAAGGGCAGTCATGGTTATCGAAGAGCTCACTCAATAACCTTGGGTACCAGGTACAAGCCATCTTCGGTTGCCGGCGCAATAGCCTGAAACGCCGCACGCTGATCGGTTTCGGTGACGACATCGGGGCGCAATCGTTGTACCGCATCCAAGGGGTGAGCCATTGGCTCCACCGAGTCGGTATCGGCCGCACTCAGCTGATCCACCAGATCCAGAATGTTGCCCAGATCTTTTTCCAGAGCTGAAACCTGCTCGTCGTCCACTTTAATGCGGGCGAGCACGGCAACTTTCTCAATGTCTGCGCGGGAAATGCTCACGTTGCCTCCAATGATTTGTCGAAATAAGCAGAGCATATTATCAGAATCCGGATTCAGAGTGGCCCTGAAATACTCCAGAAAGTGTGCAAATGGTAAGTCGTAAGCCCTGATGTTGCCTTGCCTGCGAGGGGTGTCACTGCTAAAGTTGCCGCATTCTTTTCTGCAACCGCAACTCTCAGGTTGAAACAACACGAATGTTAATTAAAAGACTCCGAGGCTTATTTTCAAGCGACCTGTCCATCGACCTGGGCACCGCCAACACTCTGATCTATGTGCGCGAACGCGGCATTGTCCTCAATGAACCTTCCGTGGTTGCTATCCGGACCAACAATTCCCAAAAAACGGTTGCTGCCGTCGGCGCAGAGGCGAAGCGCATGCTGGGCCGCACGCCTGGTAACATCACCGCGATTCGCCCGATGAAAGACGGCGTTATTGCCGACTTTGTGGTAACCGAGAAAATGCTCCAGCACTTTATCCACAAAGTACACGAAAACAGTTTTATTACTCCAAGCCCCCGGGTTCTTGTGTGTGTGCCCAGTAAATCCACTCAGGTAGAGCGCAAGGCGATCCGCGAATCGGCCCTGGGCGCTGGTGCCCGAGAGGTGTTTTTGATTGAAGAGCCGATGGCCGCAGCCATTGGTGCCGGTCTTCCGGTTGAGGAAGCCAGCGGCTCGATGATTGTCGACATCGGCGGCGGTACCACCGAAATTGCCATCATTTCCCTGAATGGCATCGTTTACGCAGAATCCGTTCGCGTAGGTGGTGACAAGTTTGATGAGGCGATTGTTACTTACGTGCGCCGCAATTACGGCAGTCTGATCGGCGATTCGACCGCCGAGCGAATCAAACACGAAATCGGCTGTGCGTATGAAGGGTTGGATGTGCGCGAGATTGACGTGCGTGGCCGCAACCTGGCGGAAGGGGTTCCCCGTGCCTTTACCCTGAACAGTGAAGAGATTCTGGATGCTCTGCAAGAGTCACTGGCCCAGATCGTTCAGACCGTCAAGAGTGCGCTTGAGCAGTCACCGCCAGAACTGGCCTCAGACATTGCTGAGCGCGGTATCGTTCTGACCGGTGGCGGTGCACTGTTGCGAGGCCTGGATAAGCTTATCAGTGAAGAGACTGGCCTGCCGGTGATTATCGCCGAAGACCCTCTGACGTGTGTCGCTCGGGGTGGCGGTAAGGCACTGGAAGTGATTGATCGCGGTGGTATCGGAATGTTCTCCCAGGAGGGATAATCCTGTGGGAGGGCTTCGCCATTAAAACGATCTTTGTCCAGGGGCCGGTGCCCGGCTTCAGGCTGTTTCTTGTGATTCTGATATCGGCAGCGTTAATCGCTGCCGATGCCCGTTTTGATAAGCTCACTCCTGTTCGCAGTACCCTGGAAACCGGCCTTGCGCCGGTGTATTGGCTGGGGAATGCGCCTTACCGTTTCAGTGACTGGTTTGCAGGTCTTTTCGTCAGCAGAGATGATCTGCAGAGCGAAAATGAAGAGCTGAAAGCCCGAATGCTGATTCTTGAGCGCCGTGCGCTCAAATACGCTGCCCTTGCCTCCGAAAACAATGAACTGCGCCGCTTGTTGAATTCCTCAGAAGTGCTCGATGATCGGGTGATCGTGGGCCAGATCGTGGGTGTGTCACCGGACCCTTTTTCTCACGAAGTTATTATCAACAAAGGCCAAAGTGATGGAGTCACTACCGGCCAGGCGGTGTTGGATGCTGAAGGCTTGATGGGGCAGATCGTCCAGACCAGTCAGTTTACCTCCCGGGTGCTATTGGTGTCTGACAGCAGTCATGCGGTTCCTGTTGAGGTGGTCCGGAACGGCCTGCGCTCGGTCCTGCTCGGTAACGGTGAAGCTGACGAGCTGGACCTTGTTCACGTGCCAGACACAGCCGACATCCGTGAAGGCGACACTCTGGTCAGTTCGGGACTGGGTGGGCGCTTCCCCCGAGGCTACCCGGTTGCCGAGGTTAGTCGGATTACCAAAGAGCCGGGGGAACCTTTCGTGACGATTCGAGCCGTACCCAAGGCCCGTCTTAATCAGAGTCGTATGGTGCTGGTGGTGTTTCAGCCGGAGGCTCGCGACCGCCTTGAAGACAGGTCGGCGGTTCCGATGGAAGAGGGCACAAACTGATGTTGTCAGTGATCAGCTACCCGTTGTTTCTAGTCACTGTTGTGTTGGCCCTTGTTCTGAGCATTTCGCTGTTCCCGGTGGGTTGGTTTGAGTTTCGCCCGGAATGGCTGGGGTTGGTGGTTTTCTACTGGACCTTCCGAGCGCCCGCCCAGTTCGGAATTCTGATGGCCTGGTGCCTGGGCTTGTTGCTGGATGTATTGGAAGCGACACCCTTGGGCACCAACGCGCTCGGTATGGCGCTGATTGCCTTTCTTGTTCTTACCATCCACCAACGTCTGAGAATGCATCCGCTGCCACAGCAGTGCCTGATGGTGTTCTTACTGCTCGGAATCAACCAGATGCTGGTGCACTTCATAAAACAGATGCTTGGGGCCGATGCTGCCGGGTTCAGTTACCTTTGGCCAGCGCTCACCAGTGCTATTGCCTGGCCCTTCCTGTGCGGTTTACTTGATCGCCTGAACCGGCAACTGGGGTGATGCCTATGAAACCGCTCATCCTGGCGTCTGCATCTCCGCGCCGTGCAGAATTGCTTGAGCAGATTGGTCTGGCCTTTCGTGTGCAGCCGGCTGATGTGGATGAAACCGTGCCGGCTGGTGAGCCTGCAGAGCAGTACGTTGAGCGGCTTGCCCGAGAGAAAGCGCAATCGGTGGCGAGGCACAATCCCGACAGCCTGGTCTTGGGCTCGGATACCTCGGTGGTGCTGCAAGGTGACATCCTTGGCAAGCCGGGCTCGGTGGCCGAAGCCCAAGCCATGCTGGCGCGATTGTCAGGTCAGGCCCATCAGGTCATGACCGCCGTGGCCCTGGCTGAGGGCGCACATTGCCAGTCCAGGTTGGTTGTTACCAGTGTCCGCTTTCGAGCGTTATCCGACGCTGAAATAGACGCTTACGTGGCCAGTGGTGAGCCAATGGACAAGGCTGGAGGCTACGGTATTCAGGGCTTGGGTGGTATCTTTGTGAGTGAACTCAAGGGCAGCTACAGCGCGGTCGTGGGCCTACCCCTACAAGAGACCGCCGGCTTGCTGGCGGAGGCTGGTCATCCGGTCTGGCGGAACTGGCGGTGCAGTAAGGAGAGCCAAACATGAGTGAAGAAATCCTGATCAACGTCACTCCGGTTGAAACCCGGGTCGCATTGGTCGAGAACGGAATGCTTCAGGAAGCCTATATCGAACGGACCAGTCGCAAGGGCATCGTCGGTAACATCTATAAAGGCAAAGTGGTCAGAGTGCTCCCGGGAATGGAGGCCGCTTTCGTTGATATTGGCCTCGAGCGAGCAGCCTTTATCCATGCGTCCGATCTGGTGACTAACCAGGTCAGCCCCGATGAGCTATCGGATGGCCCGAAAATGGTGCCCGATATCCGTACTTTGCTCCGGGAAGGCCAGTCGCTGGTGGTTCAGGTCACGAAAGACCCGATAGGCACCAAGGGTGCGCGCCTGACCACTCAGCTCTCCATCCCGTCCCGGTATCTGGTGTTTATGCCGGGGGTCAGCCACATTGGTATCTCTCAGCGTATCGAAGACGATAACGAGCGGGCGCGCCTGAAGGCGGTTATTGAGGAAGGGGTTGCTGCCGAAGTGGATCACATAACCGGTGGTTACATCATCCGGACCGCTGCAGAGGCCGCGGTTGCGGACGACCTGCTGGGTGATATGACCTATCTGCACCGCCTTAGCCAGTCGATTCATGAGCGGATGGCGAAAGCGCCGGCACCCTCGGTGGTTTACCAGGATCTGCCCTTGTTTATTCGCACCATACGGGATCTGATCCGACCGCAGACAGAAAAAGTCCGCATCGACAGTCGGGAAAGTTACCATCGGGTGATGGAATTTGTGCAGGAGTTTGTCACGGAATTCGCAGACAAGGTGGAGTATTATCCCGGTGAGCGACCGATTTTCGACCTGTATTCTGTTGAAGACGAAATCCAGAAAGCTCTGAGTCGTAAGGTTCAGCTGAAGTCTGGTGGTTATGTCATCATCGATCAAACAGAAGCGATGACCACCATCGACATTAATACCGGCGCCTTTGTCGGGC
The DNA here is from genome assembly GCF_014859525.1 of Marinobacter sp. Classification (GTDB taxonomy): domain Bacteria; phylum Pseudomonadota; class Gammaproteobacteria; order Pseudomonadales; family Oleiphilaceae; genus Marinobacter. The sequence goes on along the minus strand of NZ_JACUUB010000036.1, from coordinate 21,675 downwards.
ACAGGAACCTTGAAGAAACCATCTTCAAAACCAACCTGGAGGCGGCACGGGCTATTAGCCGGCAACTCAGATTGAGAAATCTGGGTGGCATCATCATCATCGATTTTATCGACATGGATGACCCCGAACACCAGCGCCAGGTACACCGGATGCTGGAGAAAATGCTCGAAAGGGATCATGCGAAAACCAAGATTACCGGTGTTTCCGAGCTCGGTCTGGTCGAAATGACCCGAAAACGCACCACGGAAAGCCTGGGTCAGGTATTGTGCGAGCCTTGCCCGATTTGCGATGGTCGAGGATTTCTGAAAACGGCTGAAACCGTTTGTTATGAAATATTTCGGGAAATTCTCAGGGTTAACCGCGCCTACGAGGTGGAGAACTACCTGGTAATGGCCTCGCAGAATGTCGTTGACCGCCTGCTCGATGAAGAGTCAGATAACGTAGCGGATCTTGAAACCTTCATCAGTAAGAGCATTCGGTTTCAGGTGGAGCCTTTCTACAGCCAGGAACAATACGACGTGGTTCTGCTCTGACGCCCGCTGAGCCGGGCTGTCTGAGGAGTGATGTAAGCTATGCAAGGCCGTGAGCAACACCAAGCCCAATCTCAGGATCGTTCAGCTGGTGCGCTGGCGAAGGCGCTTGAGTATCTGGCGAACGCGGTTTGGTGGCTTCTTTTTGCGATACTGGTGGTGTTCGCCCTGTATGTCGGGCTTGGTCGCCAGCTGACCAATAACCTTGATCGCTATTCTTACGATCTTTCGGCGACCCTTTCAGAGCGCACCGGGTTCGATGTCCGGATTGGCCAACTGTCATCGCGCTGGCACTGGCTTGACCCTGCAGTGACCGCGACCGATCTTACCCTTTCTGATCCTGACACCGGTGAACGTATCGCCGAGCTGGAGCATCTGCGCCTGCGCCTGGACTTTCTGTCTTCCGTGTCCCGCCTCCGACTGGTGTTTGAAGACTTTGAGGCCGATGGACTATCGCTGGTCCTGCCCCGGCAGCCTGAGCTGGACATGCTCAACCGACCGGATGAGCTGAGCGATCTGACTCGCCCGGGAGGTCAGGGCTTACAAGCCTGGCTGAAACTGGCGGGGCGCTGGCTGTCAGACCCCAGAGTAACGCTGACCCGGATCAGCGTTGTTATTGACGATGGCTCAGATAACCTGCGCCAACTGGATGTTCCAAGGCTCGAGTTGATCTACCGGCGGGGGCTGTTTCAGGCTTCCGGCCGTGCCATGCAGCCCGGCACTTCCACTCAGTTGGCCAGCTTTGCGTTGGTCGGTCAGCACTTTTTCCGCGGAGAATTTACCGGACAGCTCTATCTGGATGTTGATTCCGGTCGGCTGTTTGACGGGCTGGCTGACAATCTGAACTGGCGCGGACTGAGGGTTGAGGGCGTTGATCTGGGGGGGCAAGCCTGGTTAACCTTCAGGGACGGTGAGATAGAACAGGTTCAGGGCTCAGTCCGCACGCCCTATCTCCAACTGGGCGTAAATCAGGAATCGCTTGCGCCCATGGAGAACATCCGGGCGCGCTTCGGCTGGCAGAAAGCAGGGCCACTCCATCTTCAGCAACTTCAGTGGCAATGGAACGGTGATGAGGTTGAGCCGTTCGGGCTTCGCCTGGAGCCGGCTGCTGATGGCCAGTTGCTGATTGCTGACGGCTTGCCGTTGGCACCTATTCGGCGACTGCTTCAGGTGTTGCCACTGTTGCCTGACATGGCCAACCGGGCGTTGGAGCAGTACCGGCCTTCCGGTTACCTGGATGATGTGATACTCACCCTGCCAGACGACCCAGCCCACTTTGAACTGTCTGGCCGGCTGCGCGGTGTGTCGGTTCATGCGGCTCAGGGAGCGCCTTCCGCCAGTGGCCTTCATGGTCAGATCCAGTTGAGTGCAGACCGGGGCTATGTCACTTTGCAGACTCTGCAGCCGGCGACCTTGGGTTTCCCGCGGTTGTTTGCTTCTGACTGGCTGCTTAACACCCTCACGGGCACGGTGTCCTGGGAGCTGGCTGGGCCGATCACCCGAGTATTTGCAAACGACTTGAGCTTTACCTACGGAGAGCGAACAGCACTGACCGGTGCGTTCGATCTCAGGCTGGACCGGTTTGGTGAAGACAATCTTGGCCTGAGTGTGGGCGTTGAAAATGGCGAAGCGCCGATGTTGGCCGATTTCATTCCGGTCAAAGCGGTGGATGACGGGCTTTACGATTGGCTAACGGCGGCCATCACCGAGGCCAATATCACCGCTGGCCATTATTACGGACACGGCCGAATTGACGCGGGCGCCCCTCGTGGATCGTTTGTCTCCTCCATGTGGTATGAGTTTGATGAGGCCCGGGTCCGGTATGACGAGCGCTGGCCCGAGCTTGAAAATGGCCGTGGTCGGGTTGATATTCACAATGCGGACACGGTGGTGACTCTGGCGCGAGGTCGCATCGGCGGGCTGGATCTTGATAAAGGTGAAGTCAAAGTTGTGCCCGGCACCAAAGATGAAGCAACCAGAATACTGGTGGATGCTGGCGCCCATGTGCCGGGGCAATCGGTGCCGTACTGGATGAACAATACGCCTCTGGGTGAGTTGGCCGGCGTTGTGGTTAGCGAGCTTGACTATGATGGCCTATACGAATTGGCGTTGAACCTGGAGATTCCACTCGACGGTGCGGCACAGACTGAAGTGCAGGCACAGGTGAGCACCCGCGACGGGAAAGTGAGCTACCCGGGCGCCGGGCTAACCTGGTCCGGTATTGCAGGTAATCTTACCTACCACACTACTCGGGGCTTTTCCGGAGAGCCCTTGCGCGCGGATTTTCTGGGGCAACCGGTTACCGTGACCTTTGAGCAGATAGCGCGAGAGGCTGGGGCCGGAGGTCCGGCATTGTCGATACGGCAGACCGGTGAGGTGCCTTTGCCGCAGTTACTGAGAGAGCTGGGGTTGGGGGCTGACCTTTCCCTCGGTATGGCCGGCACCATCGACTACCTCGCCAAGCTGGAGGTAGCCGCTGCAACCACACCCCGGATTTCGATCAGCTCAGACTTGCGTGGGCTTGCGCTGGACTGGCCGGAGCCGCTGGGTAAATCGGTGGATCAGAAGGCAGAACTGCTGGCCCTTGTAGACGCCAGTGAGAGTGAAGGCGTTCGGGTATCAGGAGACTGGCAGGATCGCCTCGATTTCGATCTGTTATGGAAGCCGTCCGGGTTTGATCTTCGGCTCAGCCAGTTAAACCTCGCCGGGCACAGCCTCAACGGTATTCAGATCAATGCGTTGGATCTGGGCGATCGATGGGTATTCCACACCGATTCAGAGCGAGCAGCCGGGCGCATCGTGGTCCCCAGTGAAGGCGTGATTGATGTCGATCTTCAGCGACTCAACCTGTCGCGGTCCGAGCCGGACGGCGACATAGACAGCCGTCCTGAGTTGCTGACGCTGGAAGAACAGTTGGAAGCCTTTCAGTCCCTCGATATCGGAAGTTGGCCGGACATCGATGTGAAGATTGCCACGCTGACGTTGGGCGATGAAAGTGCCGGGCGATGGCAGTTCAGTCTGCGTCCGCAACCGTTCCGGTTGAACATTGTTGACATTGATGGGCAGCTGGAAACTTTGGCCCTGAAGGGCGACATGAGCTGGAGCGTAGTGGATGACCGGGAAACCAGTCGCTTTGTGGGTACGCTCGCGGGTGGCCGCCTGAGAGAACTGGAACTTCTGACCGGGGCGCCGATCCCGCTGAACAACGATCAGACCCATATCGATCTGGATCTGGACTGGCCTGGCCGACCGGATGAGTTTGCCTTGAGCGGGCTTAATGGCCAGGTCAGCGTGCGGTTGGACGACGGCGTTATCATGGAGCAAAGCGGGTCGGCCCAGCTGTTCCGAATTTTCAATCTGTTGAATACGGATACACTCTGGCGTCGATTGCGCCTGGATTTTTCAGACCTGTACGAGAGGGGTATCGCTTTCGATGCTATTTCCGGAAAAGCCAGTATTGTGAACGGCTTGATCACGCTGGATCCGGAGCTGCAACTGGTTGGCCCATCCGGCGCTTTCAAGCTCAGTGGCACGACCAATATGTCGGATGAAAGCCTGGATATGCGCCTGGTATTGGTGCTGCCAGTTACCCAGAACCTGCCGCTTGCTGCCATACTGATGGGGGCCAGTGCCCCGATCGGGGGAGCGCTATTTGTTCTGGATAAGATTTTGGGTGATCCCCTCAGCCGATTGACCAGTGCCACCTACAGTGTGACCGGCACCTGGAGTGACCCCAAAGTAGATCTTCGCCGGGTATTTGATACAGGTGAATAAGGGAGTGGAGCCATGACCCAAGTTGCCGCCATTCAGATGGTCAGCAGTCACGACATTGAACGTAATCTGGCCGAGGCCTCCCGACTGTTGCGACAAGCGGCGGCGGAAGGGGCGAAAGTCGCGGTATTGCCGGAGAATTTTGCCGTACTGGCCACCGCGCAGATGTTGGCGTGCGGTCGGCAGGAGGCGGGTCCAGAGCCCGTGATCCGTCGTTTTTTGTCGGAGCAAGCCAAGACCCTGGGGTTATGGCTTGTCGGTGGCTCTATGCCTTTGGCAACGCGTCCAGACGGATCGAAGGTCCCCGAGCGTGTGCGGGCAAGTTGTCTTGTGTACAACGATCAGGGGCAGGAAGTTGCACGGTACGACAAGATCCACCTGTTCGATGCCATGGTGGAAGACGCCCATGGCGTGTATCGCGAATCCGACACGTTCGAGCCGGGTGATCAGGTGGTCGCGGTAGACACGCCTGCCGGTAGGCTGGGATTGGCCATCTGCTATGACCTCCGGTTTCCCGAACTGTTCAGGGCGTTAAGGGCGCAAGAGGTTGATTGGGTGTGCCTGCCCAGTGCGTTCACCTGGCAGACCGGCGATGCCCATTGGCATGCGTTGATTCGGGCTCGCGCTATTGAAAATCAGGTCTGGTTGGTTGCACCGGGGCAGGGCGGTCAGAACAGTCCGCGCAGGAAAACCTATGGCCACAGCCTGATTTGCGATCCCTGGGGTAAGGTTGTCTGTGAAATTGAGGAAGGCCCCGGGCTGGTGAGCGCAGATCTTGATAGCGAACGCGCACGCGAGCTCAGGGCCCGTATGCCGGTTTGGCAACATCGGCGTCTTTAAGGGGCCGAAGGTCACAACTCTGAGCTACAGTTCAGCGTCGTCAATCCACTCGCGCAGGGCGCGGAACAGTTTCCGTGCCTGGCCTGTGTTTTTCTGTGCGTCCACTTCTTTACGGGCATTGCGCACCAGGTTGCGTAAATGCTGAACGTCGGCGAGCGGACAATAGCCAATGAACTCTCCCACCACTTTGTCACCTTCGGCAATCATCCGGTCGCGCCAGCGTTCAGCCAGGTGGTGGCGACGGGTATGTTCTTCACTGCCGGCATGAAAGGCATCAATGGCCCGGCTCAGAGTCTCGGGATCGGTTTCTTGTCGAATTACTTTGCCAATGTACTGCAGGTGCCGGCGTTTGGCCTCACGCTGGTTGATGCGGCGTGATTCCATAATGGCACGGTACAGCGTGTCACTGATCGTCAGTGTCGCCAGTTGTTCATCATTGAGCTCCAACATCCGTTTGCCAAGATCCTGCAGCGCGTGCATTTCCCGCTTCAGTTGAGACTTGCTGGGGCCGGCGTATTCTTGAAACTCTTCAGTTTGCGGACCGTTGTCGGATTGGCTCATGGTTGGCTTCTCATGCATAAAAGTAGGTGGCGAGTCCCAGGAAAGACAGGAATCCCACAACATCGGTTGTGGTGAGCAGGATGACGCCTCCGGCTAACGCAGGGTCAATGTCCAGTTTTTTCAGTGTCAACGGAAGTAACGTGCCGACAATCGACGCAATGGTCAAATTAATGATCAGCGCCATTGCGATAACCAAGCCAATGATTGGGTCTCTGAACCAGAGCATGGCGGCAGCTGACACCACGATGGCAAATAAAAATCCGTTCAGGGTTGTGGCAAGAAATTCCCGATTAAGCAGCCACCTGACATTGGTGCTGCTTACTTGACCTACTGCCATACCTCGGATCATCAAGGTAAGCGTCTGACTGCCAGCGATACCGCCCATACTGGCGACGATGGGCATCAGTACAGCAAGGGCGACCACTTGCTGGATGGTTTCTTCAAACAGGCCGATGACAGACGCAGAGGTAAACGCAGTGACCACGTTAACGCCAAGCCAGACCGCGCGTCTGCGGGTGGTTTTCATGACTGGCGCAAAAGTGTCTTCGTCTTCATCCAGGCCGGCCATGCTCATCAGTGAGTGGTCGGCGTCTTCCCGAATAACATCCACCACGTCATCGATGGTGATTCGGCCAAGCAATTTGTTATGGTCATTGACCACCGGAGCCGAGATCAGGTCATAACGTTCGAACAGTGTCGCCACTTTGGTGTCTGACAAGCCGACCGGGATTGGTTCAATCTCGGTGTCCATGACTTCCCTGACCGTGGCAGCCGGGTTGGATACCAACATCCGGGTAATCGATAACATACCGATATATGCGTCTCGTCGGCTCACAACGATGAGGCTATCGGTCATGGGTGGCAGGTTGCGATGGCGGCGGAGGTAACGCAACACAACGTCAATGCTGATGTCTGGCCGCACGGTGATCGTATCCGTGTTCATCAAGCCGCCGGCGGTATCTTCCGGGTAGGCGAGCACCTCTTCTACCCGCTGCCGGTCCTGCTCGTCCATGGTGTCCAGGACTTCCTGGATGACCGTGTCCGGTAGTTGCTGGAGCAGGTCGGCGAGATCGTCGGATTCGAAATCCTCAATGATGTCGGCCAATTCCTGGGCGTTCAGCTGGCTCAGGAAATAACCTCGGATGTCGTCACCAAGGTACTGGAGCACTTCTCCTTCGAGCTGCTTGTCGACAAGGTTCCACAACAAGGCACGCTGGCGAGGCGGAGAGGATTCCAGCAGGTGGGCGATATCGCTGGGGCTCAGGCCGCCATTGAGGATGCGGGCTACTTGCTTGAGCGCACCACTGTCCAGAGCCTCACCGAGAGAGCGAAGGCGCTGGCGGGCCTGACTTTTTTCCAGAATATCGGTCATAAAACCACCTGCGTTCAGAAAACCGTCGCATTATAGCGGAGTTAGCTTACTCAGGTGAGAAAGAGTTGTAGGGAAATAACGAAGCCAGACCAGACTTATCCGCCTTCGCCAAAATAATCATTGATCAGCGTCACCAGGGCAGCAATAGCGTCTTGTTCGTCTGGGCCCTCGGCAATGAGTTCAACCTCGGTGCCCTGGCTGGCCGCCAACATCATGACTTGCATGATGTTCTTGGCGTCTACATCCCGGCCTTTGCCGCGAATCCGGACCTGGCTTTCAAAGCCAGACGCGGTCGCTACAAGCTTGGCCGTGGCGCGGGCATGCAGGCCCAGTTTATTGATGATGGTGACGGGGTGGCAGATCATGGGTTGATCATATCTCTCCGCGTGCCTGAAGGTGAGGCAGCTCGTTGTGGCGCACCTGAACATTGTTATAACGAGTGCTGAAATGGCGGCCCAGCTGCTCGCAGACGTACACCGAACGGTGCTGGCCACCGGTGCAACCGATAGAAATGGTCATGTAGCTGCGGTTGCTGTCGGCAAAGGACGGTAGCCAGGTGTCGAGAAATCGGGTCAAGTCATCCACCATCTGTGTGGTCAATGGCTCCCGCTCGAGAAAGTCGATCACCGGCTGGTCGGTGCCAATGAACTTGCGCAGACTGGTGTCCCAATAGGGATTGGGTAGGCAGCGAACATCAAAAACATAGTCCGAATCCACGGGAACGCCATGCTTAAAGCCAAAAGACTGGAACAGCAGAGCGAGTTCCTGATCTTTACGGCCCGCCACACGCTGCTTGACCATGTCGCGCAGCTCGTACATCGAAAGGCCCGTGGTGTTGACGTAGAGATCGGCCAGTTTCGAGAGTGGCTCCAACAAGGCCTTTTCATTAGCAATGGCTTCACGCAGGGAGGTTTTGTCGTCACTTAACGGGTGTTTGCGCCGGGTGGCGTGAAACCGCTGCAACAGTGATTGTTCATCGGCATCCAGAAAGATGACTTCAACCACAATGCCGGTATCCCGAAGCTGATCGTAAATCTGCTCGAAATTGGCCAATTCGGCCGACAGATTTCGGGCATCGATACTGACCGCCATTTTTCTGAGCCGGCCGGGCGCCTCTTGACTGGCGGCCTCACGCGTCAGGGGGAACAGCAATCCGATAGGAAGGTTGTCGATGCAATAGAAGCCCAGATCCTCAAGCACATGCAGTGCGGTACTTTTTCCGGACCCGGATCGGCCACTGACGATGATGAGTTTCATGGTTGGCGCTCCTTCCTTCATTGTGCTGAGATAGCAGGGTATCAGGGGCTGATTGCGGTCATGCGCTGATACAGGGAGGCTGAATCTTCGCATTGGCGAAGCCGTTCGCAAAAGGTATGGTCATTGAATTTTTCGGCCAGTTGACTCAGCAGTTCAAGATGCTCGCTGGTGGCTTCTTTCGGGACGATCAGAGCAAAGACCAGGTCAACCGGCTGGTTGTCGATGGCATCGAAATCAATAGGCTCTTCGAGAGTCATCAACACACCGATCACACGGTCAAGCCCCTCAAGACGGCAGTGAGGTATCGCGATGCCCTGGCCGATACCGGTGCTGCCGAGCCTTTCCCGGGATACCAGGTTGCTGAAGATCTGGGTATCGCTGAGGATTTCGTCCTGGTGATGAATATGTTCGGCGACGGTCTCCAGAACCTTTTTTTTGCTTGAAGCCGGTACCCGGCACAGCGTCAGTTCAGGAGCCAGAATGTTGTCGATAGTCAGGGGGTTATCGCTCATGGATCGGCTGTGATTCCGTAAAAAAAAGGCTGCGGCCGGTTAAGCCCCGCCGCAGCTCGATCTGTTGAAACGCCCGGTAAGGTGGCGCAAAATGCGGCGTTCAGCCGTTACCGTGCATCCTGTCTACGTTCTTTTCTTTGTGCTTGAGGATCTGACGGTCGAGCTTGTCGACCAGGGCGTCAATCGCCGCGTACATATCCTCGCTTTCAGCCTTTGCGTGAATCTCGCCACCCATGACGTGCAGGGTGGCTTCGGCCATCTGACGAACTTTCTCAATTTCCAGCGTCACCTGGCAGTTGCTGATGTGATCGAAGTGACGCTCCAGCTTTTCGAACTTGGTGTTAACGTAATCCTTCAGTGCTGGGGTCAGTTCTACGTGATGGCCTGAAATATTGAGTTGCATAGGCGTCTCCTGTTGTCATCGAGCCGGCTTTTTCGCCGGACTGAAACCGATGCATCTTGCACCGGCAAAAACTTAAACCAGTCGTTTGCGCTCGTTCGAGGGCGGTATGTGCATCGCCTCCCGATATTTGGCGACCGTGCGCCGCGCTACGTTGATTCCCTGTTCTCCAAGCATGGCTGCAATTTTGCTATCGCTCAATGGCTTTTTTGGAGTTTCTTCTGCGATCAGTTTCTTGATCATCGCACGAATAGCGGTGGAGGAACATTCCCCACCTTCGGCTGTACTGACGTGGCTCGAGAAAAAGTACTTGAGTTCATAAATGCCCCGTGGGGTATGCATGTACTTTTGCGTGGTGACCCGTGAAATTGTCGATTCGTGCATTTCCACCGCCTGGGCGATGTCAGACAGGATCAGCGGTTTCATCGCCTCGTCGCCGAGGTCCAGAAAACCTTGCTGATGTTCCACAATGCGTGTCGCCACCTTCAGCAAGGTTTCATTGCGGCTTTGCAGGCTTTTGATGAACCATTTGGCCTCTTGTAGCTGGTCACGCAGGTAGGTGTTGTCGGCGCTGCTGTCGGCCCGGCGGATGAGCGAGGCATAACTGGCGTTAACCCGGATGCGTGGTGCAATTTCCGGGTTCAATTCTACTCGCCAGCGGCCTTCGTGCTTGCGCACAATAACATCCGGAATCACATAATCCGGCTCGGTACGGTCCACCACGTCGCCTGGCCTTGGATTAAGGCTGGTGATCAGCGCGAGCACGTCTCTGAGCTGATCTTCCTTTAGCCGGCTGCGGCGCAGCAGCTGGGCGTAGTCCCGATTGCCAAGCAAATGCAGAAACTGGGTAACCACCAAACGCGCCTGGCGCAGCCAGGGCGTGTCTGGTGGCAGCTGATTGAGTTGAATCAGCAGGCACTCTTGCAAGTCGCGGGCGAACACCCCCGGCGGGTCAAAATGCTGAAGCCGGTGCAAAACGGCCTCCACTTCGTCCAGCTCAAGCGGGTCTTCTTCGGTGTCGTCCTGCAGGCCGGAGTATATTTCTTCGATCGGCGAGGTCAGATAGCCACGTTCATCGACAGCATCCATCAGGGCGTGGGCAATGGCGCTGTCACGCTCGTTCATCGGCGTCAGGTTAAGCTGCCACTCCAGGTGATCCCGTAGAGTCTCTGCCGGCGAGTTGCGGGTTTCAAAGTCGGATTCGTTATCGTCTTCGCCTTTACTGGCAGGCGCGGGCGCCGACTGGTAAATGTCGTCCCAGGCGGTGTCTACCGGCAGATCATCTGGAATGTTGTCGGGAATTTCGTTCTCGGAGGACCAGTCCGGAGCGTTTTCGTTCTCATCCCAGTCGGTGGCGACGTCGGCACTCGATTCGTCATAGTCGGTGCTGGTGTCTTTAGGCTCTTCTTGCGGAGTATTTACATCGGCGTTGGCTTCCGGAAGGTCCTCATCCTCTGGAGCTTCCAGCATCGGATTGGATTCCAGCGCTTGCTGGATTTCCTGCTGGAGATCGAGGGTGGAAAGCTGCAGCAGACGGATGGCCTGTTGCAGCTGGGGAGTCATGGTCAGACTCTGGCCCATCTTAAGCTGTAATGAGGCTTTCATAACCATTGCTCAAGATCCATAAATCAAGGGTGTCCCGGTGTTGAAGCGGCCTGCGTACAGGCTGAAAAATTGTTGTACGATCAATACTTGCCGTGCGTGACACGTAGTATAAGCAAGTTCTTTGCCGAGTTTACTTGCTACAGATCATCAAAACAATCAGACCTCGGTCGCCGGTGTCCTTTCGGGTGCTTACAGCCGGAATTCATCGCCCAGATAGACTTCCTTGACTTGCTGGTTGGCCAGGATCGTCTCGGAATTGCCCGAGGCAATAATGTGCCCGCCTGAGACGATGTAAGCATTCTCGCAGATATCCAGCGTCTCACGCACGTTGTGGTCGGTAATCAGTACGCCGATGCCTTTGTCGCGCAGGTGCCGGATGATGTGTTTGATGTCGCTGACCGAGATCGGGTCTACCCCGGCAAAGGGCTCGTCCAGCAGAATGAATGCGGGCTCCATGGCCAGCGCCCGGGCAATCTCTACCCGTCGACGCTCCCCGCCGGACAATGCCATGCCCAGGCTGTCCCGTATGTGTGTGATGTGAAACTCTTCCAGCAGCTCTTCAAGTTTGGCGTCCCGATCGGCCCGCTTCATGTTTTTGCGGGTTTCCAGAATGGCCATGATGTTGTCGCGCACGGTCAGCTTCCGGAATACAGACGCTTCCTGGGGCAGATAACCAATGCCTTTGCGGGCCCGGCCGTGCATGGGCAGGGGGGTGATGTCGAGGCTATCAATGGTGACGCGTCCGCGATCAGAGGGCACCAGGCCGACAATCATGTAAAAGCAGGTGGTTTTGCCGGCACCATTAGGGCCGAGCAGCCCGACGATTTCCCCGGAACGAATTTCCAGAGACACGTCCACCACCACTTTTTTTTGCTTGTAGCTTTTTGCCAGATTACTGGCTCTGAGAACTGCCATCAGAAACCTACTCGTCTGTGGGGTTGCCGGTGCTGCGGGGCTGGATCACCATCTCTACCCGGCCGGAGCTGTCTTCTGAAGGGCTGCCGCCTTCTGCGGTGACCACCCTGTGCACGGTATCGTAGCGAATGACGTCGCCTCGAAACACGTTGCTGCCCTGTTCAATGAACGCCTGTCGCTCAAACGTCAGCTCGTTTTCGGCAGCTGACCAGGTAATCGTGCGGGCCCGGGCGTCGGTCATGGCTTCGCCCTCTCTGGCGGGCTGGCGGTAGCGGGCAGGTTCGCCGCTGGCTTCGATCCGGCTAAGGCCTTGCTGGTTACGATACAGCACCACGCGCTCAGCGTTCAGTTGGGTGGCGCCTTGTGTGAGTTCAACATCGCCGCTGTAAACGGCGGTGCCCTCTGTGTCATCCAGCCGGGCGGAATCAGCACTGACCCGGATTGGGGCGTCCGAGTCCAGATCAAACGCGATGGCGGGGCCCGTCAGAGCCAGTGTTGTTAGCAAAAGGTATGCGAGCTTACCTGATGGTTTCATAGTGCCCTTCCACCCGGGAGTTGAGTTCCAGTACGCGTTGGTCGACCCACGCTTTCATGCCGGTCGCCCGGGTTACGCCAAACGGTTCGGTAATGGTGACCGGCTGGTCGGTGTGCACTGTGCCTTGCTTGTTGTCCAGAGTCAGCGAGTTGGTGGTCAGCGTCGCTTCTGAATCTGCGGTCTGCCTCAGCACAATCACGTTGCCGGTCAGAACAACCCGGTCGTCATTTTGTTGGAGGCTACCTTCATCCGCTTCAATAATCCATGGGTCGGTGCCTTGCTCGTTGTATATTCTGGCCCGCGGGGCGTTCATGATGGCGTGATCACTGGTCTCGAACTGATCAATGCGGGGGCTGGACAGGGTCATTTTCAGATTGCCCTGTTCGTTCCAGGTGGTGTAGCGCCCTTCGATCACGAAGCTGTCGGGTTCGGACGGCCCCCGGAGCTCGGTTGCGTCGCCTAGCAGGTCGTTGGCTTCTTCTCGCTGCCACATCAAAAACACGGTGGCGGCGATGGTGGCGGCCAGCGCCAGGGTTCGCAGTCTGGGCATCCTTATAACGGATAAAAGAGTGTCGCGATTCATAACGGATTGTTCAGGTAGTGTTGTAGCGTGGCTTGCAGTCGGTTCTGAGCCCACAGAATAAGGTCGCAAGCTTCCCGTACGGCGCCATAGCCACCCTGGGCCAGGGTGCAGTAATCCGCCTGCTGGCGCACCAGCCAATATCCGTTGGGTACTGAAATGCCCAGGCCGGCATACTGCAGGGCGGGCAGGTCTGGCAGGTCGTCACCCATGTAGGCGATCTGCTCGGGTGCGATATTCATATCTGCCACCAACTCTTGCAGCGCAACTTTTTTATCTTCCCGGCCCTGCATCAGGTGGGCAATACCCAGGTCGCTCATGCGCTTTTCGGTCAGTGGAGAGCGTCGACCAGTGATGACTGCGACGGTAATGCCTGCGTTCATCAGTTGCTTCAGGCCGAGGCCATCCAGAATGTTGAATGCCTTGAGTTCGTCGCCGTTGGCGCTGAAATACAGACGACCATCACTCATGATGCCATCGACGTCGAGCGCGATCAGGCGCACATTTGCCGCTTTTTTCTTGAGTTCGTCGCCCCAGCTTTCGTGCATGGGTGGTGCCAGGTCTGCGGTTGGATGGTTCGTCACATAGCCCCCTGTATAACCTTTTGTGTCGCTGTTTATATAACCCCGGCTCGCAGCAGGTCGTGCATGTTGATGGCACCTACCAGGTTGCCGCTGTCATCGGTTACTGGCAGGGCATTGATCTTCATTTCTTCCATGATGTTCAGAGCTTCGGCGGCCAGATGGTCTGCCTGGATGGTTTTGCCGTGGCGGGTCATGACATCGCAAATCAGGGTTTTGTGAACGTCGGCGGATTTGTCGAGGGTTCGGCGCAGATCGCCGTCGGTAAAAATGCCTTTTAACTCACCCTTTGCGTTAACGATGGTGGTCATGCCCAGTCCCTTGCGGGTGATCTCCAGCAGGGCTCCGCTGAGCGTGGTGTCTTCCAGTACGCGGGGAATCTGTTCGCCGGCATGCATGATGTCAGACACCCTCAGCAGCAGGCGCCGGCCAAGGCTTCCGCCCGGGTGTGAAAAGGCAAAGTCTTCGGCACTGAAGCCGCGGGCTTCGAGCAAAGCCACGGCCAGGGCGTCGCCCATCACAAGGGTGGCGGTGGTGCTGGAAGTTGGTGCCAGCCCAAGCGGGCAGGCCTCGATGGCAACGCTGACATCGAGATTGGCCAACGCTTCTTTGGCGAGCACAGATACCGGGTTGCCGGTCATGCTAATCAACGGTACGCCCATGCGCTTGATCAGGGGCAAAATGGTGATCACTTCGCTGGTGCTGCCGCTGTTGGAAATGGCGATGACCACATCCTGAGACGTAATCATACCCATGTCACCGTGGCTTGCCTCACCGGGGTGAACAAAAAACGATGGGGTGCCGGTACTGGCCAGGGTGGCGGCAATTTTGTTGCCGATGTGGCCGGATTTGCCCATGCCGGTCACCACCACCCTGCCTTTGCACGCCATGATGATGTCACAGGCTTTGGTGAACTCGCCGTCGATACGGCCTTCCAGTGCTTCGATCGCTTCCCGCTCAATACGGATAGCCCGCAGTGCAGATGAGCGGTAATCCCGGGACTCTGAATAATTTGAATCTGTCATCGCGGCTGATGGTCTGCTCGGTCGGTCTGGTTTGCCTGGCCATCGTTAACGGACAGGCGTGCTGAGCCCGGAGTATATCATTGTTAAGCCGGGTGGCTGCCAACGTTCAGGGAAACTGATCATTGCCATCAATACATTTTACTGACCTTTGACGGGCTCGCCATTGAGCTGGAGCGATGCTTGTCATAATGTAGGCCCTCCCCGAAAAGGATGAATTATGGAGCCGTCTGCATACATAACTCTGAAGAATGTGGTGTTCTCCCGCTCCGGTCGGCGCATCTTTGATGGTGTTACCCTGGATATTCCCAAGGGTAAGATCACAGCTATTATGGGGCCTAGTGGCACCGGTAAAACCACGCTGCTTCGCCTGATCGGTGGCCAGCTGAGGCCGGACTCCGGGCAAATTCAGGTGGCTGGGCTTGAGGTGCCAAAGCTCAAGCGCCGGGACCTGTACCGATTGCGGGAAAAGATGGGCATGCTGTTTCAGAGTGGCGCACTTTTTACCGATCTCAGTGTCTATGAGAACGTGGCTTTTCCGCTGCGGGTGCATACCGCTCTGCCCGAAGACATGATTCGCGATATTGTGTTGATGAAGCTTGAGGCTGTGGGCCTGCGGGGCGCCCGTGACTTGATGCCTTCTGAATTATCCGGGGGTATGACCCGGCGGGTGGCACTGGCTCGAAGTATTGCCCTGGACCCTGAGTTGATTATGTACGACGAACCCTTTACCGGGCAGGACCCGATTGCCATGGGCGTGCTGGTCAAGCTGATCCGCGATCTGAACAGCTCTATGGGACTGACCAGCGTGCTGGTATCCCACGATGTGCCAGAGTCCCTGAGCATCTGCCATTACGCGTGCATCATTGCCGACGGTAAGGTGATTGGTGAAGGTACCCCTGAGCAGTTGCGTGAGCATCCCTCCGAACAGGTACAGCAATTCCTGAACGGGGAGCCAGACGGTCCCGTGCCATTTCATTATCCGTCTGGCGATGCCGCCTCGGACTTCGGTGTGGCGGGGGGCACTGTATGATGAATCAGATTGCGGCGCTGGGGCGTATCGGTATAGAGACCGTTGCCTCTTTCGGCCGTGCCAGTCAATTCCTGGCGGGCGTGGTGTTCGGGGTGCCGCGGCCCTCGGTCGGTTTTCCGCTGCTGATCCGTCAACTGTATGCGGTCGGGGTGTTGTCGCTGGCGATCGTTGTCGTCTCCGGCCTGTTTATCGGTATGGTACTTGGCCTTCAGGGCTACACCATACTCAGCGATTTTGGTTCCGAGGCGGCCATTGGTCAGATGATTGCGCTGACCCTGGTGCGTGAGTTGGCGCCTGTGGTTACAGCGTTGCTGTTTGCCGGCCGCGCTGGCTCGGCCCTGACCGCTGAAATCGGGCTGATGAAGGCCACCGAGCAGTTGTCCAGCATGGAAATGATGGGGGTTGATCCGCTCAGACGCGTGATTGCGCCCCGATTGTGGGCGGGTTTTCTGGCCATGCCCGTGCTGGCCATGATCTTTTCGGTGGTGGGTGTGCTGGGCGGCATGCTGGTTGGTGTCGAGTGGCTGGGCGTGTTCGAGGGCTCTTATTGGGGCAATATGCAGGCCTCGGTCGATTTTGTTGATGATGTGGTCAATGGCATTATCAAAAGTGTGGTGTTCGGTTTCGTGTGCGCCTGGATAGCGGTGTATCAGGGCTATGATTGCGTGCCGACCTCGGCTGGCATCAGTTCTGCGACCACCAAAACCGTGGTCTATTCATCACTTGCGGTGCTCGGCCTGGATTTCGTGCTGACCGCTGTCATGTTTGGTAACTTTTAATCAGGAATGTCGGGAGCCTGTCATGGCACAACGAACAACAGAAATCGTGGTCGGTCTTTTCATGGTCGCCGGACTTGCCGCTTTGATGTTTCTTGCACTGCAGGTAAGTGGCTTATCGCCAAAATCGGCAGGAGCTACCTACACCCTTTACGCCAATTTCAACGATACCGGTGGCCTGGCACCGAGGGGTAAGGTTTCCATGGCGGGCGTCACTGTGGGTACCATTGAGTCGATCACCCTGGACAAAGAAACCTTCCAGGCGCGAGTGGCCATGTCGATTAACAAGAATATGGATAACATTCCGGCCGACAGCGCTGCAGTAATACGTACATCCGGAATTCTGGGTGAGCAGTACATTGATATATCGATTGGCGGGGATATGGAGTCTCTGAAAGCAGGGGATGCTTTCTATACAACCCAGTCCGCCATGAATCTGGAACGGATGATCAGTAATTTCGCATCCGGCCGCTAAGCGTTAACGCACAGGAGAATGCAATGTTTGCTATGAAATACCGGGTCTTTCTGGTCTTCGCGCTGTTTACATTAGGGCTCGGTCAAGCCCTGGCCGGGCCAGAGGAGGAGTTGAGGCGCTATGTGGATGAGAATACTCAGAAGCTGGTGCAAAAGCTGAATGCGGAGCGCGGTTTGTATGACAAAGACCCGGAAGCCTTTTATTCCAGCATGGACGAAACGCTCGACCAGTTTGTCGATTTTCGGCGCATTGCAGCCCGGGTAATGGGCCGCTACGCTCGCCAAACCACGTCAGAGCAGCGGGACGAGTTCGTTGAAAAGTTCAAGCGCAGCCTGTTTGATAGCTACGCTCAGGCATTGGTGTCTGCCGACAGCTTTCAGATTACCGTAAAAGAAGCCGCGATCATGCGCGAAAATGACGCGCGTGGCACGGTGCAGATGGAATTGGTCAACTCCTCCGGCACTCGCTACCCGTTAACCTATTCCATGTACAGGAATGCGGACGGTCGTTGGTTGATGGAGAACGTAATCGTTGAGGGCATCAACATCGGTTTGGCCTTCCGTGATCGCTTTGCCCAGGAAATGGAAGAGAATCGAGGGCAGGTGCAGGCGGTCATTGATGGCTGGGGCGATACCATCGAATCTCTGAACCTTGAAGAAGAGCTCGACCGCTCATGAGCAGCGATGCTGCAACCATTGAGCTCGACGGCTCCACCCTCAGGGTGGCGGGTGCCGTAGACGCCAGTACGGTTGTGACCCTGCGTAACCGGGGTGAAGCGTTGATCCAGGCCGCTGGTGGTTCGCTGGCGGTTGACCTGTCCGGACTGGTGACGGCGCACAGTGTGGTGTTGTCGATGCTGTTATGCTGGCAGCGACTCGCGTTGAAAAACCAGACCGTCCTCTCCTTTGAAGGGGTCAGTGATCGCCTGCGGTCGCTGGCTGCTCTCAGCAATCTGGATGACCAGATTCCCGGATTTGCCTCGCACAGCTGACCCGCGCTCGGGAATTGGTTACAATTCCGCCCCTGATTTCAAACCAGCCGAGGAATTTCTATGGACGCCGCTCAGGTTACCGAACTTGTTAAAGATGCACTGCCCGGTTGTGAGGTTCAGGTGCAGGTTGACGGCAACCATTACCTCGTCATCGCCGTGGGCGACGTCTTTGAGGGTCTGTCTACCATTAAACGGCAGCAGATGATTAATAAGGTGCTGTTCCAACATATTATGGACGGTACCATTCACGCTCTTCATCCGAAGGCCTACACTCCCAGCGAGTGGGCCGAACGGCAGGCAAGCGCCTGAACAGAACAGGATAACTATTATTGTGGATAAACTTCTGATCAGGGGGCGCAAGCCTCTGGATGGCGAGATTCGCATTTCCGGTGCCAAGAACGCCGCGTTGCCAATTCTGGCGGCTACTCTGCTGGCGGATGAGCCAGTAACCGTCGGCAATCTGCCACACCTGAATGACGTCACCACTATGATCGAGCTGTTGGGTCGGATGGGGGTAGAGCTGCTCATTGATGAAAAGATGAGTGTAGAAGTACATGCCAACACCATTGAGCACTTTCACGCGCCTTATGAGCTGGTAAAGACCATGCGTGCGTCGATCCTGGTGTTGGGACCTCTGGTGGCGCACTTCGGTGAGGCGGAAGTGTCGTTGCCTGGCGGGTGCGCTATCGGCACGCGGCCTGTGAATCTGCACATCCATGGGCTGGAGCTGATGGGTGCGGATATCAAGGTTGAGAATGGTTACATCAAGGCGAAAACGAACGGTCGCCTGAAAGGTGCCCACATCTTTATGGATACGGTGACGGTGACCGGCACCGAGAATCTGCTGATGGCAGCCACCCTGGCGGATGGCAAAACCATTCTTGAAAACGCCGCCCGCGAGCCGGAAGTGGTTGACCTGGCCGAGTGCCTGATCGCCATGGGCGCGGATATAAAAGGCCACGGTACCGCCACCATTGAGATCAATGGGGTTGAGCGACTGCACGGTTGTCATTACAACGTATTGCCGGATCGCATCGAGACCGGAACGTACCTGGTGGCGGCGGCAGCGACCGGCGGCCGGGTCAAGCTGAAAGATACCCGTGAAGATCTACTGGAAGCCGTATTGCTCAAACTGGAGGAGGCAGGTGCGCACATAACCACCGGTCCGGACTGGATTGAGCTCGACATGAGGGGTAAACGCCCTAAAGCGGTCAATATTCGCACGGCGCCTTATCCCGCTTTTCCAACGGATATGCAGGCACAGTTTGCGGCGATGAATGCCGTTGCTGAAGGAACGGGTACGATTGTAGAAACGGTGTTCGAAAACCGCTTTATGCACTTGCAGGAACTGATCCGGATGGGTGCAGACATTACGCTTGAAGGTAATGCCGCCATCATCAAAGGCGTGGATCATTTGACCGGTGCGCCGGTCATGGCAACCGATCTGCGTGCATCGGCCAGTCTTGTTATTGCGGCTTTGGTGGCTGAGGGCGAGACCATTGTGGATCGTATCTACCATATTGATCGCGGTTATGAGTGCATTGAAGAAAAATTGCAGCTGCTGGGCGGAAGTATTCGCCGTTTGCCGGCGTAATCAAATATTAACGGGAACCCGGAAAGACCCATGACAGATTCCATCACCATCGCGTTGTCGAAGGGGCGAATCCTCGAAGAGACTTTGCCTTTGCTGGCGGAAGCCGGCATTGAGCTGATTGACGACATAAACAAGTCCCGCAAGCTGGTGTTCCCGACCACGGATCCGAGTGTGCGCATTCTGATTATCCGAGCCACGGATGTTCCCACGTATGTTCAGTATGGCGCTGCAGATCTGGGCGTGACTGGCAAGGATGTGCTGATGGAGCACGGCGGAGAAGGGCTCTATGAGCCTTTGGATCTGAACATTTCCCGTTGCAGGCTGATGACGGCTGGCAAGAAGGGAGAGCCGGCGCCTGCGGGGCGAATCCGGGTGGCGACCAAGTTCGTAAATATTGCGCGTCGGTATTATGCGGCGCAGGGTCGGCAGGCGGATATCATTAAGCTGTATGGGGCGATGGAGCTGGCGCCGATTCTGGATCTGGCGGATGAGATCGTGGATATTGTGGATACGGGCAATACGCTGAAGGCGAATGGGCTGGAGTCTCGGGAGCTTATTGATCATATCAGCAGCCGGTTGGTGGTTAATCGGGCTTCGATGAAGATGAAGCATGGGCAGATTAATCCGATCATCGAGAAGATGGCGGTGGCTGTGGATAAACGCCGGGGTTCCGAGTAAGGCTTCCCTCTTGTTTTGGAGTGGGGCAGCCTACAGGGGTGGCCTTCCAAAACACGCTCCTTCGGCACGTCCATGTGACGCTTGAGCTCCGCCATCCATGGCTGCGCACAGTTTTGGAAGGCCACCCCTGTAGGCTTCCGCATACTCCAGAGTTTGGAAGCCCCATGATTTAATTAAGCACTTCCCCGAATCGCTGGCGGGTAATCCAGCAGACGTAAGCTATCAATCCAAAACAGGATTTGAACTATGACAGACAAGATCACCAGACTGAACACTACCCAGAGTGACTTTGATGGTGCGCTCGCCAAGCTGTTGGCGTGGGATGACAGTGTGGATCATCAGGTGAACGAGTCGGTGCGTCATATTCTGCATGAGGTGAAAACCCGTGGCGATGCGGCGGTACTGGAGTTTACGGCCAAGTTTGATCGGTTGTCGGTTGGTTCGATGGCGGAGCTTGAGATCGGGCAGGATCGGTTGCAGGCGGCCCTGGTGAGGATTCCGCAGGATCAGCGTGAGGGGCTTGAGAAGGCGGCTGCGCGGGTTCGGGATTATCATGAGCGGCAGAATCAGCAGTCCTGGCAGTATCAGGATGAGGACGGGACGATTCTGGGGCAGAAGGTGACGCCGTTGGATCGTGCCGGTTTGTATGTGCCGGGTGGTAAGGCGGCGTATCCGTCTTCGGTGTTGATGAATGCGATTCCTGCCAAGGTGGCAGGGGTTGGTGAGTTGATTATGGTGGTGCCAACGCCGGATGGTGTGGTCAATGATATGGTGCTGGCGGCGGCAGCCATTGCCGGTGTTGATCGGGTATTTGCGCTCGGTGGCGCTCAGGCGGTGGGTGCATTGGCCTACGGCACGGAGACGGTGCCGGCGGTAGACAAGATTGTTGGGCCGGGTAATATTTTCGTCGCGACCGCCAAGCGCGAGGTGTTTGGTGTGGTGGGTATCGACATGATTGCCGGGCCGTCTGAAATTCTGGTGATTTGCGATGGCAAAACCAATCCGGACTGGATTGCCATGGATCTGTTTTCGCAGGCTGAACACGATGAGCAGGCTCAGAGCATTCTGGTGAGCCCCGATGGGGATTTTCTGGATGCGGTTGAGGCGAGCATCAACAAACTGTTGCCCACCATGGAGCGGGAAGAGATTATTCGCACATCCATGATCGGCCGTGGTGCTTTGATCAAAGTGGCAGACCTGAAAGAGGCGGCTGAGGTTAGTAACCGGATTGCGCCGGAGCACTTGGAGCTGTCGGTGGAAGATCCGCAAGCCATGTTAGATGACATCCGTCACGCCGGTGCTATTTTCATGGGTCGCTACACGGCAGAAGCTCTCGGCGACTACTGTGCCGGCCCAAATCACGTGCTGCCGACCAGCGGTACCGCGCGGTTCAGTTCACCCCTGGGCGTGTACGACTTCCAGAAACGATCGTCACTGATCGGCTTCACCCCCGAGGGTGCCGATCGCATGGGGCGGGTTGCGTCTGTTTTGGCCAGGGGTGAGGGGCTTACCGCCCACGCGCGCTCTGCCGAATATCGCCTTAAAGAGAATCGTGGCAATGAGTAAGTTCTGGAGTTCACTGGTCAGCAAGCTGCAGCCTTACGTTCCCGGCGAGCAGCCCAAGATGGCTAACCTGGTAAAACTGAA
>NZ_JACUUB010000117.1 GCF_014859525.1 Marinobacter sp. | reverse complement strand
CCTTCTACCGGGCCTTCCACCGTTGGACGGGTATGCCCCCGGCGCGCTGGCGCCGCAGCGTAAACCGCCCGGCGGCCGCCGGCGATCGGCACGCCTGAGGGCGGCAAGGCCGTCAGGTGCCCGCCGACAGCAAATGGTCGCCCAGTTGCACGAGGGCCTCAATGCCCTGGACGTCGTCTTCAAACAGGGGCACGCGCATGGTGGCGAGGCCTGCCAGACGGTGCTGGATATCTTCCAGATGGCGCTGCTGGCGCTCGCGTCTGGCGGCCCAGAAGGCACTGTCTTCGAGGTCCGGTAGTACCCGGTTGATGATGGCGCCCGCGACGGGAATGTGGGACAGCCGCAGTGATTCCACCGCCCGCTCGGTTTCCAGAATGGGCAGCTTCTCTGGTGTCAGCACAAAAAGGAAGGCGCTGTGGCTGGCATCGGCCAGGAGCCTGCGCGTGCGCTGGAACAGGCGCTGGCGCGCCAGCAGGGTTTCGGTGAGTTCGCGACTGCGATCGTCCAGACCTTCCAGGGAATTGTCGTGGGGATCTTTCATCGGGTTATCAACGCTGCGGCCGGGTGTCAGGTGGGCCAGCGCTTTGCCGAGCTTCTCCGATCGCTTGTTGTGCTTGAGCAGGCCATCGGTCCAGGCTGCCATGACTTCTGGCAGGCTCAGCAGCCGCAGGGTGTGGCCGGTGGGGGCGGTGTCGAACACCAGCAGATCGTAGCGTTGCTCACTCTCTTCAATCAGTCTTGCCATACGCTCGAGAATGGCAGCTTCCTGGGCGCCAGGGGATTGACTGCTCAGCCGTAACTGGCGCTGCAGTTCGTTGACCTGATCCGGCCCTGCGTACTTGCGCATTTGCTGGAAAACGCGTTCCAGGTAGGCGTCCACTTCGGTGTCCGGGTCTAGCTCGAGGGCGTCCAGATCGGGATAGACTCGGGTAATCTGCCCGCCAATGGGTCGGCTCAGCGCATCCGCCAGGCTGTGGGCGGGGTCCGTGGAGACCAGTAACACGCGCTTGCCGGCCCGGGCTGCGGCAAAGGCAATGGCCGAGGCCAGCGTGGTTTTGCCAACACCGCCTTTACCGCCCACCATCAGCAGGCGCTTTTCGGCAATCAGTTCGGAAAGGTTGAGCATTAAGGCCTCCGGGAGGTGGTCAGGAACGGATCAGCAGCAGCGGAAATTGTCCAGAGGCGAGCGTTCCATTCCGGCGCGCAGGTGCCAGTCGTGAAAACGCTCCAGCAAAAGTGGCTGCAGTTCCAGGCAGTACCAGCTGGCGGGATTAGGAATGCCCATCATCTCGCCGAAGACCAGCAGCATGAACAAGTCGTCTTCGTCACGTTTGGCACGGGCAATCGCGGCTCGGTAGGGCGCGTTGTAATACTGGGTGCCGGCTTCGCTTGCCTTGCTGTACCAGTATTTGAGTTTGGCAAAGGTTGTGTTGGCCATGGCAGGTACCAGTTACCGGGTTGCCTCCCCATCGGGACCAGCCCGATGGGGAGTGCTCCGATGGGAGGGGTCAGATCAGGTTGGGTTTTCGGCCTGATATTCACGCTTCACGCGCTTGAAGGCAGAAATGCATTCCAGAGTCACCAGGATAGCGGCGACCAGAACCACCAGATCGAGGGTCAGCAGGAACCACTCTCCGTTCTGGTAGAACCCCTGCAGCTGGGTCAGCAGTGCGAACAGCGTCATCACCAGCAGGAAGGTCAGCGGGATGATGACCACCGCGGTTGGTCGGCCCCGGCGCACCAGCATCACCGCGATCACCAGCAGGGTCAGCCCGGCCAGCAGCTGGTTTGTGGTTCCGAACAGCGGCCAGATCAGCAGGCCGCCAGCGCCATCGGCGCCGCCAGCACCGAACGCCAGTGCCAGGCAGGCAACCACCGACAGCAGGGTGGCCGGAAGCGGCTTGGCCATCCACTTGATGTTATAGATCTCGCCCCATTCCTGGAAAATGTAACGCTGCAGGCGCAGCCCGGTGTCCATGGTGGTGCCGGCAAACAGGGCTGCCATCACGGTGAGCATGGTGGCGGCAACCGCCACATCAAGACCGGTGCCAGCGCTCAGGATGTTGGCGCCACCGTTCACAAAGGCAAGCACACCACCCTGGCCGAAGCTGTGGTAAACCGCCTGCCAGTCGGCCAGCGTGGCGAAGCCGGCGGTTGCCGCAATGATGGCGGCCAGAGCCAGAGCGCCCTCACCGGTGGAGCCGAAATAACCGACAAAGCGGGCATCGGTTTCCTTGTTCAGCTGTTTGGAGGTGGTTCCGGAGGCCACCAGGCCATGGAAGCCGGAAATGGCACCACAGGCGATGGTGACAAACAGTAGCGGAATCATTGAGGGCGTGCCTGCCGGTAGATCGGTGTTGAACATAGGCGCGACCACCATGGGATTGGCGATAAGCACCGCGCCATAGAGTGCAATCAGACCAACAAACAGCTGCAGACCGTTGATGTAATCACGGGGTTGCAGCAGCACCCAGACGGGCAACAGTGAAGCAATCGCAGCGTAAGCAAACAGAATCAGAATCCAGAGGGCGTTCGAGCTTACACCGGCGGTGGATTCCGGCAGGGTAACGGGTACTGATGGACCAATAAAAATCAGGGCATAGAGCGCCACCAGACCAATCAGCGACACCAGTGGCAAGCTCATTTTTGCCCGGTAAATCAGCTGGCCGATGACCAGTGCCACGGCGATGGCGCCCCATACCGGGACCACCGCGGACGGGTTGTTGATCAGCAGTCGTGCGATAACAACGCCGAATACCGCGTTGACCATCAGCAGCACCAGGAAGATCACGATGGAAAACAGGGCCCTGGCGCGCTTGCCCACGACTTCCCCGGTCAGGGTGCCGACAGATTTGGCACGATTGCGCACGCTGGCCCAGATGGCGCCAAAATCGTGCACACCCGCAAAGAAGATGGTGCCGAGCGTGACCCAGAGGAACGCGGGCAACCAGCCCCAGATGACGGCAATGGCCGGGCCAACGATGGGCGCCGCACCGGCGACAGACGTGAAGTGGTGGCCCCAGAGCACAAATTTGTTGGTGGGAACAAAGTCCACACCATCTTCAAATTCGTGGGCAGGGGTTACGAACTTTTCTTCGAGTTTGTAAATGACCAGCGCCAGGAAGCGAGAATAGATGAAAAAGCCGAGGGCCATGCCCCCCAGACCAAGCAACAGCAATACGATTGAACTCATAAAGTTCACCTGTGTTGTAATTGTTTGCAGGAATCTTGTTTCTTTGGCCGTCCTTGCGCTTTTGCATTGTAATGCAGAAAATGGGTTGCCGGCGAGTTTCCTTACCCGCTGTACGACTAAAGATTGGCCTCGGCGAACTCCGCCAGCACCGACCGGGGCACCCCTTGCAGGTGGATGTGGCCGCCGTGCCGGAAGCCTTTGAAGCGCTCGGTCATGTAGGTTAGTCCTGAGCTCAGCGGACTCAGATACGGAGTATCAATCTGCGCCAGGTTACCCAGGCAGATGACTTTGGAGCCATTGCCTGCGCGGGTAATGATGGTTTTGATCTGGTGCGGGGTCAGGTTCTGGGACTCGTCAATAATGATCAGGCTGTGCTGAAAACTGCGGCCCCGGATGTAGTTCATGGACTTGAAGTGCAGCGGTACCTTACTCAGGATGTAGTCGACACTGGCAGTCATGTTTTCATCGTCTTCGTGCAGGGCTTCCAGGTTGTCCACGATGGCGCCCAGCCAGGGTTCCATCTTTTCTGCTTCGGTACCGGGCAGAAAACCGATGTCTTCATCCAGCCCCTGGGTGGAGCGGGTGGCAATGATGCGTTTGTAAAGCTTGCTGGCGACGGTCATTTCAATGCAGGCAGCCAGTGCCAGAATGGTTTTGCCGGAGCCGGCCGAACCGGTCAGGTTGACCAGGTGAATGTCCGGGTCCAGCAGCAGGTTGAGGGCCATGGCCTGGTAGATATCCCGCGGCACCAGGCCCCAGACTTCCTCGTTCAGTAAATCGTGCTGGTGCAGATCCTTGATCACCAGCCGGTCGTCGGAAATGTCCACCACCTGGCCGATAAAGCCCTGCTCATCGATCACGAATTCGTTGATGTTGAGCTTGGCCAGTTCGCCTTCGCGCTTGAGCAGGTGTTCGGTGATCCCCTCGCGCTGGACCGTTTCCACTTTGGCGATGGTGTCCCAGAACGAGTTCGGGAATTCTTTATAGCCTTTGGGGAGCAGGTCGATGTCATCCAGCAGCTGATCGTTGTGATAGTCCTGGGCTTCTACGCCAAAGCCTCGGGCTTTCAAACGCATGTTGATGTCTTTACTGACCAGAATGATGTCGCGGGCTTTGTGGCGTTCCTGAAGCGCGGCCAGAGTGTTGATGATTTTGTTGTCGTTCAGGTGTTCGGGCAGGGAGTGATTGCCGTTGCGCTCGGTGCTCATGATGATGGACAGCGAGCCCAGCGGTGCCGCCTTTTTGCCACGCAGAATGGGCACGCCTTTTTCGATGTCTTTCGGGCTGGCATCACCGAGCAGTTTGTCGATGTTGCGGATGGCCTGGCGACAGTCGGCAGCAACGCTCTGTTTACCGGATTTCAGGCCGTCGAGCTCTTCGAGGACGGTCATCGGAATAATAACGTCGTGTTCTTCAAAATTCAGGAGGGCATTCGGGTCATGAATCAGGACGTTCGTGTCGAGGACGTACATCTTTCGGCGAGCTTGCGGTGCTCTTGGCATAAGTAGGGCTACCTCTCTGGTGGCTCAGTCGTTCTCAGCGCAGCGCTGTGTCAGTTCCCGGTCGGAAATCAGTTTCAGCATATCGTAAGTCGTTACAATGCCGGTAACTTTTGAATCTTTGGTTACGAAGATCCGATGCAGGTGCTCGCGCATCATAATATTGGCAATGTCACGTACCGGGGTGTCTTCATCGACTGAGAGTACGATGGGGGTCATGATATCGCGCACTTCTACCGGTACTTTGCCCATCTCTTCGAAGATCACCATGCGCAGCCGCCGGGCCTCTTCCTGTTCTTCCAGGGTCAGTTTCGGCTGGTCACCCGTGCGGCTGGCATTCCAGCGGAACTCTGTGATGTCTTTAAGGGTGGCAATACCGATGATGTCGCCGTTGTCGTCGGTGACCGGACTGCCGGTGATTTCGTTATCCGTGAGAAAGCGCGCAAGGCGGTCCATGGTCCAGTGGTGGGGAACCGCCTTGACGGTCGGGGTCATGATTTCATGGGCGAGAACGCTCATTGGCAGGCATCTTCCATTTGCAGTCCTTTTCACGAAGCTTAGCCGTTCCCTGGCTCGCCGTCATCCCCGATCAATAG
>NZ_JACUUB010000116.1 GCF_014859525.1 Marinobacter sp. | reverse complement strand
TGGAAGCCGTGCTGGAAGCCCTGTGTATTGGTCAGGACTGGAAAGACGATGTACGGGTGGTGTTATTTGTACGCATGAAAGAAGGTTTTACGCTGGATGAAGATCTGAAAAAACTCATCCGCGAGACGATCAAGGCCGAAACCACCCCACGCCATGTGCCCACCAAAATCATTCAGGTGGCCGACATTCCCCGTACCCTGTCCGGCAAGATAGTGGAGTTGGCAGTACGAGAAGTGGTGCATGGCCGCCCGGTAAAAAACCAAGATGCCCTTGCCAACCCTGAAGCCTTGCAGCTGTTTGCCAATCTGCCGGAGCTAAAGGAAGCCTGATCCCTCTTTTTTCTGTTGTTCCACTGTGTAACCCTTTGGCCGCTGGTTAGCTCCCTCTGACAGCGGCCTTTTTTATGGGAGATGCAGGAGACAATCACAAAGACTGTCAGATCAGCTGACAGTGGTCTTTTGTAGGGATTGCGAGAATAACAAGAAAGCGGCAAGGTAAGAAAAGCCGTCGAAAAAGGAAAAGGGAATATGGATAACAAGACCTACATTGCACATGCCAAACAGGACTCAGAGGGTCATTGGCTTGCACCACACCTCCTAGAAGACCACTTAAAGAAAGTTGCAGGGCTCTGTGGTAACACTGCTGCCGGTTTTGAGTCAGAGCGTAGAGACTCAGGATCTTGTCATCCATTGAGGTGAAGCGGGTCTGGCCCTTTTTCACCAGTTGGCTTGAAGCTGCCCTCGCGGTCGCGTGGCGTGTTCAGCTCGAACTGACCGTCCTCAGTCCTGAGGGTCTTGCATGGTGTAGCCATTGCGACTGTTGGTATTGTCAGATGCATGATGGCGATCGTAACCCAGATGCTCGTCAAGCTCGGCATTCAGTACCGCCTCTACGGTGATTTTGGTCAGCATCTGACTGAACTCGTTGAAATCTTTCTCGGTCTTGAGTGTTTTAGCAGCCTCGCGTGCGAAGGCTTCCAGTTCTTTTTTGTTCATGTGGCCTATCCTTACCCTGTCAGGGCTCAATGATAGGCGGTTTACACAGTTTTAGTTACAGACTCGCATTGAAAGTGCTTTTCACAAGCTGAAAAATGCGTGATTTAACCAGATACACTTGGCTTAATCACCTATTTTGGCCGTTGGGTCTTTATCCATGCAGGCAAGCCTGAGCGCTCTGGGTATCAGGCTTAACTTTCGATACTCTCTGGTGATCTACATAGTTTTGTTGTGACAGACACACAATCAAATCACTATTTGACCTCCTCGCCCTGACTAACCCAGCTAAGGTAAAGTAACCAGCAGATACCCTGCAAGGCGAAGTGTAAGACCGATGAAAAAAATACCGACGATTGAGATAGGCTTGGTACTTTATCCTGGCGCACAGCAGGCAGCGGCACTGGGCTTGACCGACCTGTTCTGTGTGGCCAACGGTATTGCCGAATCTCACCTTGAGCAATCCGAACCACCATTGCGAGTGACCCACTGGCAACAGGATGCTGCCGCTGCAGCACCGCGGCGTATCTTCGATAGTGACTCGGGCACCGCTTCCGTGGTGTCGGCACTAATCCTGCCGCCCAGCCTGAGCGAACCGCTCAAGGCTGATGAGTGCCAGACTCTGGCGGCGTGGTTGTGTCAACGCCATGCAGAGGGTATCACCTTGGGCTCGGTCTGCGCTGGGGCCTTCCCGCTGGCGGCCACCGGCCTGATGGCGGGCCGCAGGATGACAACCCACTGGGCTCATGCCGAGTTGCTGCAACAGCGTTTTCCCGATGTACGCGTAGATGCGGACCAGCTCATCATCGATGATGGTGATGTCATCACCGCCGGTGGGTTGATGGCTTGGACGGATCTGGGCTTAAGGCTGGTGGATCGACTGCTGGGCCCCACGATCATGATCGAGACGGCGCGTATGCTGCTGGTTGATCCTCCCAGCCGGGAACAGCGCTACTACAGCGTGTTTGCCCCCCGGCTGACCCACGGAGATGCAGCGGTGCTCAAGGTACAGCACTGGTTGCAGACAACCCGGACCCAAGAGGTGGCGCTGCCCACCTTGGCGGCCAAGGCCGGGCTGGAAGAGCGCACCTTTCAGCGCCGCTTTCAGAAAGCCACCGGCATGACCACCACCGAATACTGCCAGCGCCTGCGGGTGGGGCGGGCTCGGGAGCTACTGCAATTTAGTAACTCTCCCATTGAACGTGTGGCTTGGGATATCGGCTACAGCGACCCCGGTGCCTTCCGCAAGGTATTCACCCGCATTGTGGGGTTATCACCCAGCGCCTATCGCGACCGTTTCAGTGCGAGGGGTCAGTGAACCCACGAAAGCCACCGGGGACAACCCAAAGGGATGTCGTTATCGACTCGTAAAATGTCATTAGCGACACTTCTCGCTCCGTCGGATACCAGCGAAAATACCGGACATCCACCCACTGACCCCATTGAGGAGTGTCTCACCATGAAAAAGACTGCTTTGATTGTTATCGATCTGCAAAATGAATACCTGCCTACTGGCAAGCTGCCCCTGTCGGGCATTGAAGCCGCCACGGCCAATGCTGCCCAAGTGATTGACCATGCCCGAATGAAGAGCATACCGGTATTTCACATTCGCCATGAATTCGCCAACAACGAAGCGCCGGTGTTCGTGCCTAGCAGCTCGGGTGTCGAGATTCAGCCTGCCGTGGCTCCGGTCGGTGATGAGCCGGTTATCGTCAAGAACCATGTCAACGCCTTTCGCGACACCGACCTTAAGCAACAGCTCGAAGCCCACGGGGTAGAAGAAGTGGTAATTGTCGGTGCCATGAGCCACATGTGTGTCGATGCCTGCGTGCGTGCCGCCGTTGATATGGGCTACCCAGCCACGGTGTTGCACGATGCCTGCGCCACCATGGATTTGGCATTTAACGGCGTGACCGTGCCTGCGGCCCATGTACATGCGACCATGATGGCGGCCTTTGAATTCGGTTATGGCACTGTGCAGTCGACTGAGGCTTACTTGGCAGCAGCGTAAACAACGGCATTTCAGCCGTGTCGCCGCCGAAATGCATTGGGGGTGGAGTTCGCTTCACGCTTGAAGAATTTACTGAAATTAGTCGGTTCGTCAAAGCCCAGATTTTCGGCGATGGTGACGATGGGCAAATCGGTATGCACCAACAAACGCTTCGCCTCCAAAACGATCCGCGCTGCAATAAAAGCCTTGGCGGCCACACCGGTAGATGCCGTCACCGCACGCGCCAAGCTCTTCTCGGTATAGCCTAGCTGTCTTGCATAGTCGGCCACTTGATGCCACTCGCAGAAGTGCTCCTCCACCAGTTGATGAAATCGATTGAAACGCTGCAACGCCGGAGACATGACCGGCTCCTGCGCTTGCTGCCGCCCCTGCAAGAGGCTCAACCGTATCAGTAGCGCATACAGCTGGTGGCGGAGCAGGGCATGCACATCGTCAAGCGGAGCGTTAAGCTGCGTATCCTTCCGCAATTGTTCAATCGCCGTCGTCACGGCATGCAGCTCATTGCCGCCCAGAACGACCTGCTCTACCAGCCGCTGCTGATCGACGGCGAATTTAAGATCGCCCAGCGAGGTTGATAGCGGCAGCACGAACTCCGGGCGAAACAGCACGACCCAGCCATCCCAGTCCTCATTGGACCCGAAAGAGTGAGTCTGCCCCGGCCGTAATACCAAAAGCGATCCAGGTACACACGGCACCGGATTGAAATCGACCACCTGGATGCACACCCCCTGCGTCACGCACACCAATGTATGGAAGTCATACCAATGTGTTGCACGCACCTTTTCTCTGCTACCACGCCGCCTCAAAGACGCCACAGTAAACACTTCCAGATCGAGCTGATAGGGCTCTCGTGGGCGATAATCCAAGTGCTGAATATCCCTGCTCAATCTCGCAGCTCCTGATGGCAGTTGTGCCTCGGCGCTCGCTCCACCTGAGGCCTTATTGCATTAAATGTCCGAAATATACCATTTATTGTCAAGCATTTACCGTTCTATTGGGTTGTTGATGTCCAATAATAACCATGCTCGAATTACGTAGGAAGAATAAGGGGATGTCGATAGTGCGCCGGCGATGCCGAGCGAGGACAAGACGCAATTTCTCTATTAACAAATCAATATTGGAGACGATATGAAATACATTATTCACGGCGCAACCGGTGCACAGGGTGCACCGCTTTTTAACAAACTCATAGCGGAAGGAAAGCCTGCCATTGCGGCAGTTCGGGACCCGGCTTCGTTAGAGGAAGCGCCAGCGGTCGCTATCGATTTATCCTCCGTGGACTCCCTAGTGGCGGCCTATACCGGTGCCGAGGGCGTTTTTGTCCACCTGCCACTCGGCCCAGAGTCAGTGCGCAAACAATTTGCACACAACATTGCCAAGGCGGTTGCTGTGGCCAAGCCGGCGCGAGTGGTTGTTTCAACCAGCGGTTGGCCACTCGAGGTACCGGGCGATGAAAGCGCTTTGCCAATGCTGGTGGGGGAGCTCGAAAAAACGGGCGTTTCACTGGCGGTTATCGCGCCGCAGTTATATCTCGAAAATCTGTTGTTACCCGTGGTGATCGAGCCGGTTAAAACCGAGCATCAATTGCCTTATCCACTGGGTGGCAACTACCCGGTTTCTTGGTGTTCACATCTGGATATTGCCGATGTGGCAGCAGCGCTTCTTACCGAGCACGCGGTAACCGGTATTGTGGGAGTGGGGCAACTGCCGGCGATTACCGGCAATGATTTAGCCGCAGCCTTTGCTAGGCATTTTGGTCACGCGGTTGTTTTCCATAGCCTGACGCCGGAAGAGTTTGGAGAACGAATCACTCCCTTGTTCGGCTCAGCAGCTGCCGAAGTGGTTGCCGTTTATAAGGCTAAGGCGTTCACCGCAAACTCTGCCATCGAGCAACAAAACAGCGCGCAAACGCTTTTGGGTATCAAGCCGCGCACTGTAGAGAAGTGGCTATCCGATATGGGTGTTTAAACTGTTATTGTCGGGGCTAAGGGTTGATGCAGCAATTCATCGCCCTGTCTCTCGTCAGCTGTTTAGGTGAGAAAATCCGGTGGCCTTTAATGGTAAAGACTTTATCCTGTTCACGTTTCGTCATCACTCAGCTCAGACATACGTAATAATTGATTGTTGCGTCGAACAGTCAGGATATCAATCTGCTCACTTACACTGTAAATAATCCGGTAAGTTCCAAATATCACCTCCCTGATGCGACGTGCCGCCACCTCAGGAACAGCACGTTGCGTATTCTGGCGAACGTGAACACCTGTTTCCCTAATGCATCACCGGTTCCGATTTTTACACGCAGTGTTCACGTTCAGTCAATT